>JBOGLY010000069.1:0-9829 GCA_050746425.1 Acidobacteriaceae bacterium | reverse complement strand
TGTCTCTGAAAGCGATGGAAATGGCTTCCACAGATGAACATCAACACTCAACCAGCGGCAAACGGCTACGAAAACAACCAGCGCGAACAACAAATCCGTTCCGTAAGCGCATTTTTCCGCAGCCTGTGAAGGCGAATTTCCGCGGCTTCTCGTCCCCGGACTGAAAGTCCGGGGTCTGCCAAGCGCGTGAACACTCCCTGATACTCAGCGTGCTCTGCGTGATGCCGTGGCTGAGACTCCGGCGAAACGTTATAAAATGAAAGTGGCTCGCGCTCCAGCCGGACGCGCGAGAGACTTGAACGCCGACCGCATGCCAATCCAGGAAAATAAAAATATTAAGCCGACTTTTTACCTGACCACGCCTATCTATTACGTGAATGCCCGTCCGCATCTGGGGCACACGTACACAACAGTGGCGGCGGACGCGCTGGCGCGTTGGAAGCGGATGCGCGGGTTCGACGTGCTGCTTCTGACTGGCACCGACGAGCATGGCCAGAAGATTGAGCGCTCAGCGGCCAAGGCTGGCAAGACCCCGCAGGAATTTGCGGCCGAAGTTTCGAGCGAATTTCGCGGCCTGTGGGACCGCATGGGGCTTACCTACGACGATTACATCCGCACCACGGAAGATCGGCACAAGCGGGGAGTGCAGCACCTGTTCCGAGAGTTGCAGGAGCGCGGGTTCATTTACAAAGGGACCTATTCCGGCCAGTACTGCGTGTGGGACGAGTTATACGTTGAAGGCGGCCCGGGAACGCACTGCCCGGACTGCGGACGCATCACGGAGACGGTGAGCGAGGAGAACTATTTTTTCAAGCTTTCGGCTTTCGAGCACAAGCTTCTGCAGTATTACGAGGAGCATCCGGAGTTCATCCGCCCGGAAGCGCGCCGCAATGAAGTGATGGCGTTTGTGCAGGGCGGTCTGCGCGATCTGTCTATCAGCCGGACCAGTTTTAACTGGGGAATCCCGGTGCCCGGCGATGAAAAGCATGTCATCTACGTCTGGATGGACGCGTTGGCGAATTATATTACTGCTCTGGGATATGGCAGCGAGAATTGCGCGAGCTTTAAGAAATACTGGCCGGCGGACGTTCACCTGATTGGCAAGGAGATCAGCCGCTTCCATTGCGTGTATTGGCCGGCATTTCTGATGGCGGCCGAGTTGCCGCTGCCGAAGAGCGTTGTGGCCCATGGATGGCTGCTGTTCGAGCAGTCGAAGATGTCGAAGTCGCGCGGGAACATTGTGCGCGCGGAAACTGTGCTGGATGTGCTGGGAGCAGACGCGCTGCGTTATTTTCTGCTGCGCGAAGTGACTTTCGGGCAGGATGGCAGTTTTTCCTTCGATGCGCTGGTGCAGCGGTACAACGCCGATCTGGCGAACGGCTACGGCAATCTGGTGAGCCGCACCCTGACGATGATCCAGAAGTATTTTGAGGGTGTGGTGCCGGATGCAAGTGAAGAAGTGGAAACTGTCACATCAGAAGCGCGCAAAGCGATTGTCGCAGTCGATCTCTTGTTTGAGGAATTCAAGTTTTCTCGCGGGCTGGAGACGGTCTGGACGTTAATAGCCGCTGTAGATATGTACATCTCAGTGAGTGCTCCTTGGAAGCAAGGCGCAGGCGTTCCAGACGAATCGCAAAAGCAACACAGAGGACAAGTGCTCTACACCGCGGCGGAGGCCATTCGGATCATCACGGCGTTGGTGTATCCGGTGATTCCCGATGCAGCAGCGAAGGTGTGGCGACAGCTTGGGTTGGGCGATATTGCCACAGCGGATTTAAAAACTTTGAAGTGGGGCGATCTGCCTCCGGGCACCAGCCTCGACGAATTGGGGCCATTGTTTCCCCGCGCGGAAAAGGAAGCGATCGAACATATGCAGAAAATGGAAGAAGATCGTCAGGCACAAACTGCGGCAGAGGCAGGCGAGCAGGCCGCGCCTGAATTGGCCTCTGATTCGGAGTTGAACCCGGCAGTTGCTTTCGAAACGAAGCTGGTGCGCGCGAATGTGTCGGAGTTGCAGTCGGTTGCCTCGGTGACCTCGGCCGAGCAGGCAGTCGAGACAGATTCAGCTTTGGCCAAAGATTCGTCGTCTAAGCCGGTCGTCGCGCCAGTTCAATCGGGCCAGCCTGCGAGTGTGCCTGCGGCCCCGCCTGCCAACGCGGTCGCGGATGCGGGGAAGATCGCTATTGAGGATTTCGCCAAGGTGGAATTGCGGGTTGCGGTTATTCGCGTGGCGGAGCGAGTTCCGAAGGCGGACCGATTGCTGAGGCTTGAAGTGGATCTGGGGTATGAGCAGCGGCAAATCGTCGCCGGAATCGCGGAGGCTTATACGCCCGAAAGCCTGATCGGGCGCAAGGTAGTGATCGTCGCCAACCTGGCGCCGCGCAAATTGCGTGGACTGGAATCGAATGGGATGATCGTCGCGACTTCTATCGGCGAAAAGGGCAAGCCGGTGCTGGCGGGATTTCTGGAAGACGTGGAAATCGGCGCCCGGTTGAAATAGCCTGCTCGGATTCGACTGTATCGCGTCCCACTCAAGCCAACCCGTTCGACTCGCGTCCGCTCGCTCAGGGTGGCGTGAATGGGGCACCCGGGTTGAAATGAATCGCGCTATGGGCAAATCGCTAATCTGAAAGCCGCCTTGCCTGTTGCAAGGAAAGGTTCGGAAGAATCCAGATCAGCGTGAGCAGGGCAATGGCTACAAGTACGGGCCGAGGATAGAAAAAAGCGACCGGAATGCCCGCGGCGTAGAAAAAGATGCCGAACAGGTGATTCCGCAAACCCTGCCGGTCCTCATCGGACAGGTCGGCGCGGCGTTGGAGATGGCGATGGACCGCGAGCCGAAGCCACAGGAATGAGATCGCAATGATGAAGAGCAGGGCTGAGTAGACGGCGACGGCGAAGCCTGAGAGATGCTTGACGACGACGTAAGCGGTGCTGAGAGGCAGCAAGGACAGGCAGAAAAGGAAGCCGAGGTTCGCGCATTGGATGGCGTGACCGGCTTTTCTGGCACGACGCAGGAGGTGCTGGTGATTGAGCCAGTACACTCCAGTGAACCAGAAGGAGAGAAGATATACGACCAGCGACGGAACCAGATCGCGCAAACCTTGCAATCCATTGGCGCGCGGCACCTTGATTTCGAGCACCATGATGGTGATGACTACGGCAATGACGCCGTCGGAGAAGGCTTCGAGCCGCGCTGATCCAGTTGGTTCTTCTGCCATATAAGGTCCCACTGATAATGACTTTAAAGGACGCGAATCCTGTATTGTGCCCTAATTCCGCATGAAATCGTCCCAGGGATGGGGGGAGAAGGACCGGATCGCGTTATGTTGATCGATTCACACGCACATATCGACAGCGACCGTTACGCGGAAGATCGTGAAGCGATGCTGGTTCGCGCGCATGAGGCTGGTGTCGAAGCAATTTTGGCGGTGGGTATTGGCGAGGGTCCAGACACAATGCATGGCGCCCTGGATTTAAGCCGGGAGTATCGATCACGGCCAGACATGCCGCGGATCCTCGTAAGCGCGGGAATTCATCCGCATGAGGCGATGCTGGCGGATGAAAGCGCGCTCGAAAAGCTAGAGTCTCTGGCGGGGAAGGCGGAGGTGGTCGCAGTTGGCGAAATTGGTCTGGACTATTTTTATGACAATTCTCCCCGGGATGTCCAGCAGCGCGCTTTCGTCGATCAGATGACGATCGCGGCGCGACACAGTCTGCCGATTTTGATCCACTGCCGCGCATCGGCAGACAGCACGAATGCGTGGGACGATGCGCTGGCGTTGCTGAACCAGCACTGGCGGGCGACAGGGCTGGGGGGAGTTCTGCATTGTTTCGCAGGCGAATATCGTCACGCAGAGCAGGCCATGGACATGGGTTTTCTCGTTTCCTTCGCCGGAAACATCACCTTCCCAAAGGCGCAGCCGATTCGGGAAGTGGCGGCAAAACTGCCGATCGACCGGATATTGGTTGAGACCGACGCGCCGTTTTTAGCGCCGGTACCGTATCGCGGAAAGCGCAATGAACCGGCGCTGGTGCGAGCAGTGGCGGAGCGGCTGGCCGAGATTCGCGGCGTAGATTATGAGACCATGGCTTTAGCGACGACGGAAAATTTCCGCCGGATGTTTTCTGGAACGCGGGAGTAGTGAACCCAGGTCTCAGAAGCGAGACGTGGGCACCCAGGTGTAATTCCGGTGAGAAGTGAAGGAATCCCAGGTTCTTCCGCTGGTCGCCACGACACCCGCGGCGAGAATCCGTCGGGATGACAACCGTTTGGAATGAACCATCTAACAAGCAAGGGTCAGGGATTGGGCGAGAAGCATGGCGACAGAAAATTCTTTCGATATTGTCAGTAAAGTGGATGCGCAGGAGGTCCTGAACGCGGTCGATCAGGCATCCAAGGAGATTCGGACACGTTTCGATTTGAAGGACACCCACTCCGAAATCAAACTGGAAGGCGAAGAGGCGATCCAGCTTGCTTCCAGCGATGAATACAAGCTGAAAGCGGTGACCGAGATATTGCAGCAGAAGCTTGCCAAGCGCGGAGTTTCGCTGAAGGCGCTGACTTACGGCAAAATCGAGCCGGCGGCCGGCTCTAGCGTGCGCCAAAAAGTTACGCTGCAACAGGGGATTGCGATCGAGAAAGCCAAGGAGATCGTGAAGCTGATCAAGGAATCGAAAAGCAAGGCGCAGGCGACAATCCAGGGCGATACCGTCCGGGTCAGCAGTAAGGACCGGGACACGCTGCAGGATATGATTGCAATGTTGAAGAAACACGACTTTGGGATCGATTTGCAGTTCACAAATTACCGCTCCAACTAGAAGCTGTCTCATAAACTGGAATATCCATGACGACGGCTGGAATGAGACCCGCCTTGAAGCGGTTCTCAAGCTCCGCGCCAACGCGAGAAAGTAAATTATGCGACAGCTTCTAGCCGGGGACGCTGGTTGGCGCATCTGCATAATTGCGGCGTTGTAAATCCGGTTGCACACAGCCCGGACGAGGAGAGTGAACGGAAGTTGAGCACAGCGGCCATTACGACGGCGAAAGAAGTGTTCGATCTGCTCCGCGACGACCTGTTCGCGATCGAGCAGGAATTCGAACGCTTCTCCGCGTCCGACGTCGATTCGATCACGGAGATTGCCGGGTACCTGCGGGAAGGCGGCGGAAAGCGGATCCGTCCCGCTCTGTTGCTGTTGGCGGCGAAGGCCCTGGGGTACAAGGGCGGCAGCGGAATCCGGCTGGGCGCAGTGATCGAGATGGTCCACACGGCAACGTTGGTGCATGACGACATTATCGACGTGGCCGACATTCGGCGGGGACGCCCTTCGGCAAACACGCAATGGGGCAACTCAAAATGCGTGCTGGCAGGCGATTGGCTTTATATGCAGGCCTTCCGTGTTGCGCTGGAGGAGCGGAATTTTCGCATTCTCGATCTGTTGATCGGACTGACGCAGCAGATGGTCGAAGGCGAACTGCTGCAGATGGAGAGCCTGGGCAGCTCTGCCAACGAGCAGGAATATTACGACTTGATTTACCGCAAGACGGCCTGTTTATTTCGTGTCTCCATGCAATTGGGTTGCGTACTGGCTGGCGCATCGCAGGCGATGGAAGAGGCACTGGGAGATTATGGCCGGAACATCGGATTGGCATTTCAGATTGTGGACGACGTGCTGGACCTGACGGCCAGCGAGGCGGTGCTGGGCAAGCCCACTGCCAGCGATTTGCGCGAAGGAAAAGCTACCTTGGCTGTCGTTCACTCCCTGGAAAATGGAAGCGCCGAAGAGCGCGCCGACATTCTTGCGGTGATTGAGGACCAGGGCTTCGATCGTGTTCCACACCAGCGAATTCTAGCTATCCTTCAGCGAAACCGTTCACTCGATTATGCCATTCAGGTTGCGGATGCGCATGCGGAGGCCGCGCGTGGAAATCTTTCCATGCTGCCGGATTCAGAATTCAAGCGAGCGCTGGCATGGGTCCCGGAGTTTGTTATTTCCCGCGATAAATGATGTTCGTCGATAAGAGCAACCTGCAGCGTCCTCTTCTGCCTGGCTTTATCCATGTATCGTAGAGTCCGTCGAATCATTTTTGGAGATTGTATGTGGGCTTCGCCCAGAAAGTTTTGTGCGCTGGTTGCAACTGCGCTCGCATTTGCCCTGATGGCGTGGGCGGGTGTTGATGGCCAGGCGAATGCGCCCAACCCGGTGCCCCCGAACACGGCCGCTCAAGTGCTGGGCCATGTGAATCTGGTGTTGCAATGGTTTCGACAATGGAGCAACGCGGAAGCCTACCTGGCGGTCCCTGGCGATGAGTTGTATGTACAGAACGGTCAGGACATCGCACGGAAAGTAGTGAAGCTGGAGTTTCAGTCGGCGCTTGCCGAGGCCGCGTTGATTGGGCAGGCCTCGCCGAGCAAGCCGGCCCCGCAGGATGCCAATGCGCCCAACGTCATGGATGCTGAAAACATCCTGAAGCTGCAACAGAGCGTAGCCAAGAAATTGCAAACGTTGAACGCCCAACTGGAGACGCTGAATGCGAAAATTCCGAAGGCGCGGACGAGAGATCGTGCGGATTTGATTTCGCAGCGGGATACGTTGCAGGGCCAGATAGAGTTGGCGCAGGCGCTGGAAGACAACTTGCAGCAACTGTCCTCTTTTATGAATTCGGCGGAGAGTGCCAACGGGGCGGCGACTGAATTGACGGCGAAAATTCGCGCCATGCAGCGGACGGTTCCCACAGCGGCCCCGGTGGGGAAAGCGGCAGAAAAATCCGCCGCCAAGGCTACCGCGGCCGCTGCGCAGATTCAACTGCCAACGATTGGCGGCGCGCGGAACGAAGGACTGGTCGGCCAGATCGGGGACATGATCCATCTGGTGAGCAGCCTGCACGCGCTGGACCAGCTCAAGAGCCAGACGGCGCGGTTGCAGGCTTCGACCCAGCAGCTACGCGCGCCTCTGCTGTTACAACTGCGCTCTACTCTGCAGCGCGGACAGATCGAGCTCCAAAATATCGGGAACGCGAGCAATGGGGCGGCGCAACCGGGCAATGTGACAGCGCAGCCGGGGAGCGGCAATCAGGGTGGATCGGCCGCGGCCACCGGAAGCGCCGCGTCCCCGACACATCAGGCTGAAGGAAACAATACCGCGCAAACGCCGGAGCAGCAGCAGCACGCGACAGCGCGACTTGTACAGCATTTCCGGCAGCTTTCCGATGCCACGCTGCCGTTGAGCCAGGAATTGATTCTGATCGATCAAAGCCAGGCGAACCTGAGACAGTTGCAGGACTCGGTTGAGCACGAGTACGGCGGGATTTTGCGATCTTTGCTGCTGCGAGTTGTAACGTTGCTGATAGCGCTTGGGCTTATCTGGCTTTTCTCCGAGCTATGGCGGCGCGCAACGTTTCGTTATGTACGCGATGCGCGGCGCCGGCGCCAGTTTCTTGTGCTGCGCCGGGTGATCACCGGCTTTTGCATGTTCGTGGTGGTGCTGCTGGGGTTCGTCAGCGACTTCAGTTCGCTGGCGACGTATGCCGGACTAATTACCGCTGGCGTTGCGGTTGCGTTGCAGACGGTGATTTTATCGATTGCGGCGTATTTCTTTCTGGTGGGTCGCTACGGCGTTCGCGTTGGCGATCGCGTGACGGTGGTGTTCAATGGAGCAAACAGCGTTACTGGAGACGTGGTTGACATTGGCCTGGTGCGGTTTTATCTGATGGAGTTGATTGCGAGCGGTATTGAATTGAAGCCGACCGGGCGAATCGTCGTCTTTCCAAACTCGGTTTTGTTTCAGACCAGCCCGCTATACAAACAGTTTCCAGGCACCGAATATATGTGGCGGGAAATTGGACTGCCGATGCGCGCCGACAGCGATGTGCAACTGGCGGAAAAGGAGATGCTCAGCGCCGTCAATGCGCTTTATGCGGACTACGAGCCGATGATGGAGAGACAACATGCCGGGCTCGAGGAGACGCTAGGAGTGCATTTGGATGTACCCAAGCCGTATACGCGGGTCCGATTGATTGCGAGCGGACTGGAAGTGGTGGTGAATTATCCGATCCCGCTGCGACAGGCCGCGGCGCTCGATGAACGAATCGTGATGGCGGTGATGGAGATTCTGCGCAAGAATCCTGCGATACGTCTTACAGACGGAACAGCGCCGGAGTTGCGTTCGACGGTGAAGGTGTAGCGACGTTTCGATTTTCCTTACATGCGAAGGCAGTCATTCTGGGCCAGCGAAGCGTTTGGAAAAACAAATGCCGGGATCCTTCGCGTTGCTCAGGATGACAAAACCTCTTGCAGCGACGATCACAGGCTGCCGGACTGGCGTAACATGCCGCCGTCGATGAAATAGGTGCTGCCGGTGCAGTAAGCGCCTGCATCGGAGGCGAGAAAAATAGCGAGGCCCGCCACTTCTTCCGGCTTGCCCCAGCGACCCAGCGGGATCTCCGCCATCAGCGTACTTTCCATCTTTTGGTTAGCCTCCACATCGGCGTCGATGGGCGTATAGATCGCCCCGGGAGCAATATTGTTCACGGTGATTTTATGCGGGGCCAGTTCCACGGCAATGGTACGCATCAGCATTCTCAGGCCGCCTTTGGCGGCGCAATAGGGCGCGTTGGTCGGCATCGGCAGGTCTTCGTGAACGGAAGAGATGTTGATAATGCGGCCGCCTCCTCCCTGCTGAATCATCGCCTTGGCGGCAGCCTGCGCGCACAGAAACGGGCCTGTAAGATCGACGGCAATAATCTTTTGCCACAGCTCGAAGGGATATTCGGTGAACGGATGCTTGGACTCGATGCCTGCGTTGTTGACGAAAATATCCAGTCGTCCAAGCGACTTGACGGTCTGAGCGACAAGAGCATCCACTTGCTGCGGATTTGAAACGTCGGCTTCGATGGCCAGCGCTTTTCCGGTGCTTCGGATTTTATCGACGACGCTGTTGGCCAGGTCCGCTGTTCCGACATAGTCGACGACAACGGCCGCTCCTTCCGCGGCCATTCCTGCTGCAATTGCGCGGCCGATGCCGCTGGCTGAACCGGTGACAACGGCGACTTTGCCCTGTAATTTCATTCCGTGTTTCCTCCCTGAATCGTCTTCTCGCACTGTACGCTTTCTTGCGCTGACAATAACCATGCCACGGACCTGGGAACATCATTCTGGGCAACGCGAAGGATCTCGGTATTTGGATGGAAGTGCAAATGCATAAATTCTTCGCTTCGCTCAGAATGACGGGCATTATCAATGCGTCACACCAAAAACTTCTCCGCGTCCTTTTCTTTCAATTGCAATCCCAGGCCGGGCCGCGACCAGTCGGGAAACATGTGCCCATGGCGCGGCTCGCAAAATCCGTCGAAAAACATGCGCTCAATGCGGGCGTGATCGTGGAAAAATTCCAGATGACGAGCGCGAGGGACGGCGCAGCAGGCGTGCGCATGGATACTGGGAGCGCAGTGCGCGGAAAGCGCAATTTGATGCGCGTCGCAGAGCGCGGCTGCAGCGAGGAATCCGGTGATTCCCTGGGCGCGAGTTGCGTCCGCCTGCTGCACGTCGACGCTTTTGGCCGCCAGCATGTTTTCAAAATATGGCACGGTGTAGGCATATTCTCCTGCTGCCACTTCCATGGGCGCGGGGACATGGTCGCGAATAAAATGAAGCCCGGCAAGGTCGTCGGAGCTGACCGGTTCCTCAAACCAGGTGACGTTGGAGTCGTGAAAAATTTGCGACAGATGAATGGCTTGCTTGGCGGTGTAAGCGCCGTTGGCATCGACGAACAATTCGACTTTATCGCCTATGGCCTTGCGCGCGAGCTGCACGCGGCGAGGATCGTCGCC
>JBOGLY010000068.1:0-9830 GCA_050746425.1 Acidobacteriaceae bacterium | reverse complement strand
ACACAGTTCGGCGGCGCTCAGGCGGAGGCCCGCTCCAGCGCGCGATCTTGGCGCAGACGGACGGAGACAATTTTGGAGACGCCGGGCTCCTGCATGGTCACGCCGAAGATTGCATCCGCCGCCTGCATCATGCGCTTGCTGTGCGTAATTACGATGAAGTGCGTATGCACGCTCATTTTTTGCAGCATATGGGCAAGCCGGCCCACATTCGATTCATCGAGCGCCGCGTCCACCTCATCCAGCACGCAGAACGGACTTGGCTGGAACTGGAAAATCGCCATCAACAGCGAGAGCGCTGTCAGCGCCTTTTCTCCACCGGAGAGCAGAAGGATGTTCTGCAATTTTTTCCCGGGAGGAGAAGCGATGATATCGACGCCGCTTTCGTCGGAGTTTTCCTGGTCGGTCAACTTCATGAATGCCTGGCCACCGCCGAACAGGTGAGTGAACGCAGCCGAGAAGTTTTCGTTGATGGCTGTGAACGCTTCCTCAAATTTACTGCGCAAAACAACTTCGATTTCGCGGATGCTGTTCTGCGTGTTCTCGATCGAGTCGATCAGGTCCTTGCGCTGCGTTTCCAGGAAGGCGTGTCGTTCGGAGGCTTCTTTGTATTCGTCGAGAGCCATCATGTTCACCGGGCCCATGGACTCAAGCTTTTGCTTGAGGGCGCGGCACCCCTCTTCCTCCGCGGCCAGCGGCTCGGCTTCCAAACGCACCAGCGATTCGTCGGAGCGCAGTTCGTTCGCCGCCACTGACAAATCTTGCAAGCAGGTCTCTTCCAAATGCACCAGGTCGGAGGAAAGGCGCGCCTCGCGCGCGGCTGCCTCTCCACGGCGATCGCGCAATCCTTCGAGTTCGCCGCGCAGGGTACGGACCTGCTGCTCGACCTCGGACGCCTGCTGGCGCAGCGCGGCGGACTGTTGCGCCAACTCTGATGTCTGGGTGCGCGCCGCATCGCGCGCCGTTTCCAGTTCTTCACTGCGAAGCTGCAGCCGCTCCTGCTCCAGCACGCGCTGTTTCTGCTCGGCGTCGCCAGACGCGATCGTCTGCTGCAGTTGAAGCACCCGCTGTTCGATCCCTTCCACCATGCGATCGAGCCTCTCAGAAGAAGCAGCCGCCCCGCGTCTGCGTTCTTCCAGGCCAGCCAGTTCGACCGAGGCCGCCGACATCTCCTGTTGCGCTGCGTCGCGCGCCACGCGAAGAGTCTCGAGGGATCCCTGAGCGTCGTTCAATTGCTGTTCAAATCGAACACGTTCCTGGTCGTGCTGTTCCACCTCTTCCCGACGGCTGGCCAGCCATTCGGCTTTTTCAGCTTGCGCCGCGCTGTTTCGCTCGGCTTGCAGCGTCCACTCGCTGAGCCTCCGTTCCAGCCGACCTACCTCCGCTTCCAGTTGACGCAACGCGGCGCCGGTGTGGGCGGACTCCTGCTCGGCCTTGCGACGCTCCGTCGATTTCACTTCAATCTGCTGCGACAGTTCCGCGACGGTGAGAGCCAGATGCGCAGTTTCAAGGTCCACCTTCGCCAGCGTTTCTTCCGTATGCGCCAGCGATTGTTGCGCGCCGCGCAGTTCGCGCTTCAGCGCCAGCGGGCCTTCCACGCTTGGCTTGCCGCCGGTGACGGTGACATTGTGAAAGCATTCGCCATTGGGCGACAAAAAGAACGCCTCCGGATTTTCCAGGGCCAGCGAACGCGCAATTTCAGAGTCCGGAACTACATAACCGTTGCGCAGTTTGGGCAGAATCACTTCCAGCGAACTGCCGAAACCGTCGAGCACGCGAATGCAATCCTTCAACCGGACCACGCCAGGCCGCGATTCGCTGAGCGGCTGCACCATTCCTGGCGCGAAAGAAAACTTCGCCTGCGAATCGTCTGGATGCACCAGGAATGTTGCACGGCCGTCAACATCCGTTTTGAGGACCCGCATTCCTTCCTGCGCATCGTTCCAGCTTTTTACTACGATGAAATTCAACTCATCGCGCAAAAACTCATCAACCACCGTTTCATATTGATCGGAAACTTCAACAAAGTCGGCCAGCACGCCTACCGGCGCATGCCCGCCCTCCGAGGTATTGGCGCGGAGCAACTGGCGCACGGTGTCGGTTGAGTAGCTATGCTCGCGAATCAGGGATTCCAGGGAACTGGCACGCCCCTGCAGGGTCGCCTGTTCAGCGCGAAGCTGGTCTGCCTGGCGGCGATGGGCGGCTTCGTCGGCGCGTTGAATTTCCAATTGCGCGCTTAGCGCCGTGAGCTCGGCTTCACTATCCTCGAGCGCACTGCTGGCGGAAGCGAAGTTCAGCGAAACTTGTCCGCGTTCGACGCCAAGTTTTTCCGACTCATTGTGGACCCCGGCGCGCTCCGCCGCCAAGCGTTCGGCCTCGCGCTGATAGCCTTCGAGACTTGCTTCGCCCTGGCTGATCTGGTTGCGTACCTGATTTGCCTGGTTCATCCAGTGAAGCATCTGGCCGCGAGACGTTTCCATGCGTTCGCTGACCGAGGCAAGTTCCGTGGTCGCGGTCTGGAATGCAAGTTGGCGCTCCTGCATGTCCTGACGCGCAACCTCAACCTCTTGCTGCGCCTGCGAAAGAAAGGTTCTCTGTTGTGTTCGCTCCGATTCAAGCCCGGTCAACTGCTGTTGCGTCTGCGTCAGTTCCGACTGTGCGGCTTGCAGCCGAATCGTCAGGTCGGCGGCGCGATCTTGATTTGCCTGGAGTTGTCCGAGCGTCCGCTCCAGATCGACGGAAGCGTTGTTGGCGCTGGTTACCGCCTCGCGGGCCTGTTGTTCGCGCGTATAGCCCTCGGCAACGGCGGCGGCGCGCTGCTGGTCGACGGAAGCGATCGTCTGCGTCAGCGCATCAATTTCGGAGCTCAACTGCGCGAGATCGGCGGCGATTGCGACGGCCGCCGAATCGGTCATGGAAAGTCGCGTCGCGATCGCTACCCGCAGGCGCTGGCGAAGCTCGTCGCGCAACGCACCGTAGCGCTCAGCCTTGGCCGCCTGGCGCTTCAGAGAATTCATCTGGCGAGCAACTTCGTCGAATATGTCGTTGACCCGCGCCAGGTTTTGCTTCGCCTGTTCAAGACGCAATTCCGCCAGATGTTTTTTCGTCTTGAAGCGCGTTATCCCGGCCGCTTCCTCGATGATCGCCCGGCGTTCATGCGGCTTGCTGCTCAATAGCTGCCCAATGCGTTCCTGCCCGATGATTCCGTACGAGTCGGAATTGAGTCCGGTGCCCATCAACACATCGTGAATATCGCGCAAGCGGCAAAGCTTTCCGTTCAGCAGATATTCGCTTTCCCCAGTGCGGAACAGCCTCCGGGAAATAATGATTTCGCCATCCTGCGCGCGATTACGCTGAAATTTTCGCCGACGAATCTTCAGGACAACGGCGTTGGCATCCACGGCGGTCTCGGACTCGGGAGCCTCCGGGTGCGTGACCTCCCGCTTCTGAGATATAGGTTCCGCATCCGCCTCTTCGATCACTTGGCCCGGTTGCAACTCGGCGGTAATTTCCTCCGTCTCTTGTGCAGCCTTCGCGCGCACGGAGGCTTCGTCCCAATCGCCTTCGACAATTTCCGGCCCTGGATGTGCATTGGATGGGCGATATACTTCTGGATCGATCATGACAAGCGAGACTTCTGCCATGCCCGTCGGTTTTCGCTCTCGCGTACCCGAGAAGATAACGTCTTCCATCTTGATGCCGCGCAAATCTTTAGCTGACTGCTCGCCAAGAACCCAACTGATGGCGTCGGAGATATTGGATTTTCCGCAGCCGTTGGGACCTACAATCGCAGTGACGCCGTTGCTGTCGAGCAACACTTCCGTGCGATCGCAGAAGGACTTGAAGCCGAGAATATGAATGCGCTTAAGTTCGAGCAATCGACACCCCTGAGGACGACATTTCGGTGGCGCAAAACAAGCCTGCCGATGCCTTCACTTTAGCCCCGACAGAGCACGGGGTCAACCAAAAGAATACCGCATCTTGTGGATAAGAGAGCCGATGTCCAACATGTAGTATGCGTGTGGAATCATGCACCAATAGAGCCGAATCTCGCTCGCAGTAAGGCAATTTCAAAACAATGTGTTGGGAGGCTACTTTTTCTGGGTGGGGCGTACCTGCACTTCGCTGATGAACGACTGGTCGGATTGCATAGCGAGCAGTGCGACGATGTTGGCGATGTCTTCCGGGGCAATTGCTCCCAGCGCGGATTTGTTTCCGGAAAGCCCCGAGCCGAATTCCGTCCGCACCGTTCCAGGAGCGACCAGCGATACTCGCACCTGATACTGTCGCAGTTCCTCGGCCGCGGAAATCATCAGACCGTTCAACCCCCATTTTGTTGCTGCGTAGGCGGCGGCGTTCGGAACCGGATTTTTCCCAGCCAGAGAAGAGATGTTGATGATATGACCGCGGCGGGCTTCAATCATTGCGGGCGCAAACGCGCGCAACAGCAAATACGGTGCCCGAAGATTCACGGCGACCAACTGGTCCCATTCCTGCGGAGATGTCTCGTATAACGGCCCGTGAAACCAGCCCACACCCGCATTGTTCACGAGAATTTCGCATCGACCGTGCGTCTCGAGAATGAGGCGTGCGAAAGTCTCGATCTGTTCCGGCTGAGTCAGATCGCATGGGTGAAATTCCGCGCTGCCGCCCGACGATTGAATGTCAACGACAGCTTTGCTGAGTTGGGTCTGGTCTCGCGCAGTCAATACAACGTGCGCGCCGAGCGAGGAAAGTTTCCGCGCAATTGCCAAGCCAATTCCGCGGCTGGCGCCGGTGACAACAGCGACCTGTCGTGCAAGCGTTGAAAGCTGATTCACGGTTGCGAACCTCTCCAGTGGAGTTGGATGCGATTCGGAAGGCAGTATTCGGCGCGACTGTCAACCGAAAATCCTGCGTAGCAACCACATCGTTGCCAGCAGCATCAATACAATGCCGAGGACCATGAAGCGGACATTTCCTAGTTTTTTATCGCGATTTTTCAAGCGGCACCGACCCCTTGCAGAAATCCTACACGGCGGAATGCTGTTGCGTCAGATGGATACTGAGTGGAATACTGGCACCAACCGGATTGTTCAGTCTTATAATCCTGCTATCCACATAAGTGCGGCACAGCCAGGTCAGTCAAACTTGTTCGCCATAAGCTCTCGATTCAAGCTGCGGGAGCGGAGGACAGGTGCGACAGAAACCGGCAGGCACATCGTGGCTAAATTTTTATATACCCAATGAAACACTCGTTCGCGAGGAGTGATCGATGAAGAAACAGCTTTTGTATGTGACGGTGCTGGCGCTGGCCGGTTCCGCTATTGGTGCCGCTCCGATGATGATGCAGGCGCAGAGTGCAGCTCCAGGCACAATCACTATTAAAAATCCCGCCGAATACAACGCCTATAACTCCGCCATCAGTCAACCGACGCCGCAGGCGAAGGAGTCGGCGATCGTGGGATTTCTGCAGCAATATCCAGACAGCGTCGTTAAGCAGCAGGTGCTGGAAATCCTGATGGATTCCTACATGAAGACGGGCAACACCAACAAGGCGGTTGCCACGGCCAGAGAGATATTGCAGGGCGATCCGACAGATTTGCGTGCGCTGGTGACCGCCACCTATGTCCTTCGCGCCGAGGCGGGACAAAAGACGAACCCCGTGGATGCGCTGCCATTATTGAATGAGGCTGCCAAGGACGCGCAGGCAGGCCTGAACGCTCAGGTGCCTGCTGGTATGGAGGGAATGAAGACCCAGGTGACCTATATTTTCGATGGCGCCATTGCCAATGACGACCTTGAGAAAAAGGACTACGCCGACGCGATCAAGTATTTCCAAGATGAGTTGAAAGCGATGCCGCCGCAGCAGACCACGGCCGGCCCTGGAATTGAAGATACCTACCTGCTTGGTACTGCGTATGTTCAGGAACAGCCGCAGAGTTTGATCCAGGCAATCTGGTATCTGTCCCGCGCGGCTGCATATGCTCCAGAGCCGTTCAAGGACGAGATTCAGAAGGCCGCGCAGTATTGGTACAAAAAATATCATGGCGGCATGGATGGATTCGACCAGGTGCAGGCACAAGCAAAGGCTTCATTGAATCCGCCCGCGGGATTCACAATCGCGCCTGCGCCGCCGCCGCCTTCTCCACAGCAGTTGGCGCATACCGCCGTCATGAATACGCCGGACCTGAAAACCATGGCACTGACGGACAAGGAGTTTGTGCTCGCCAACGGCACTCCTGACGACGCAGCCAAGGTCTGGGCTACGATGAACGGTTTGACGACGAAGGTGCCCGGAAAAGTGATCTCTGCGACGCCGGATTCTGTCCAGCTTGCGGTCTCCGATGACGCTCAACAATCGAACAAGGCGGACTTCACCATCAATATGAAGACCCCGCTTCGCAACCCGCCCGCTATAAATTCGATGGTGAACTATATCGCAACCTTCGACTCATACACGCAGACCCCGCCCATGATCATCATGAAGGACGGGATTGCGCCGCCGACCAGCAAACCGCGTCCTGTGCATCGCAGGCGCCGCACAACGCATTGATTCGCTGAAATACGAAAAATGCCGGGCATCCAGATAGGTGCCCGGCATTTTTTGTCGGTACGCGGCGCTATTCGCCCAGCATGAAATGGCGAATCGAGTGAGCGCGCCCGGTTGACGCATCGCATTCGATCAGGGTCGCACACATCTTCGGGTTCTTTTTGGCGGCATCGAATTTCGCCGGCATGCCGCGCAAGAATCGATCGAGCACTTGCTCCGTTTCAACACCAATAACACTGTCATACGGCCCGCTCATTCCTACATCGGTTTGAAATGCGGTGCCGCGTGGCAAAATGCGAGCATCCGCCGTTGGCACGTGCGTGTGGGTCCCCAGGACTGCCGTCACGCGGCCATCGAGATACCATCCAAGTGCGACTTTTTCCGACGTCGCTTCGGCGTGAAAATCCACCAGGACCACTTTCGCCTGCAATTTTTCGAGGATCGCATCGGCGGCGCGAAACGGATCGTCGCTGGCTGCCATAAACACGCGCCCCTGCAGATTGATCACCGCGTAAGCGGTGCCGTCCGCCAGCTTGCCTTCATAGACGCCATAGCCGGGAGTGCCAGGCGCGTAATTCGCCGGACGCAGGACGCGGCGAGGACGCTCGTCGCTATCCGCGGGAACCGAGTGCATCCAGTCGATGATCTCCCGCTTGTCCCAAATGTGATTTCCGGTGGTGAGCACATGCGCGCCGAGATTGAATAGCTCCTCGGCGATATTGGGCGTGACTCCGAAGCCGCCTGCGGAATTCTCCGCGTTAATCACAACCAGATCGACCCCGTGGGTCGCGACGAGATGGCCCAGATGTGCATGGACAATTCTGCGTCCGGCGCCGCCAAAAATATCTCCAACAAAAAGTATGTTCAAAAGAAGACGAACTCCCAATCTAAAAACTTGATGGTAGCATCCGCGCGTCATCCCATTTGGACGAGACAGCGGAACTATCAACCATAACGGAATTGAACCGGCGTTGTGGAACTGTGATATTTTGGGGCACATGGCAGCCAATCTGCGATTTTCGACCGGGATTGAAGCGCTGGCACTGATGGCAATGGAGCCGGAGAAATTCCGTACTTCGAACGCGCTGGCGACCGCCCTAGCGACAAATCCTGTGGTGATTCGCCGGTTGCTTTCTACCCTCCGGAGGGCCGAGCTTGTCGCCAGCGTCAAAGGCCCGTCAGGAGGTTTCCTTCTGGCGAAGAGTCCCAAGCAAATCACATTGCGCGACATTTATCGCGCGCTCGATGCGGGTGATCTGCTGCATCAGACGGTCAACGATCCGGCGGAAATGCGAGACCTGCGAAAAACCATGCGGAGCGCCTTTCGTAAAGCGCAGAAGTGTATGGAAGAGGAACTGGATTCGACTACCCTGAACCAGTTGCTGAAGAAGTCCGGCAAAAAGGCCGCCAAGCGGGTCGCTGCTGAAGTCAGCGCCAATGAATCCAGCGTGGAACAGCCGCAGCTTACGGATCCAGACTCAGCGAGTGCCCACTAAGTCCCTCGGCTTGGATGCTCCGTAACGTGTCCCGACATACTCATCCAGAATTTTTGTGAATTCCTGAACGATGCGATCGCCGCGCAAGGTCAACAGCAACCGACCGTCCACGTAAACCGGGGCGACTGGATCTTCAAACGTTCCTGGCAGGGAAATGCCGATGTTCGCGTGCTTGGACTCTCCCGGCCCGTTGACGACGCAGCCCATGACGGCAAGTTTCAACTCCTCGACGCCGGGATACTTTTCCCGCCATATCGGCATTGATTCGCGCACGTGGCCTTGAATCTGCTGCGCCAGTTCCTGAAAAAACGTGCTGGTCGTGCGGCCGCACCCGGGGCACGCGGTCACCTGCGGAGTAAAGCTGCGAATGCCCAGCGACTGGAGAATCTGCTGCGCGGTAAGAACCTCCTCAGTGCGGTCCCCGCCCGGCTTTGGCGTCAGGCTGACGCGGATTGTGTCGCCGATGCCGGCCAGCAGCAGTGGCGTCAGGCCGGCGGTTGATGCAACGATGCCTTTCATTCCCATGCCGGCCTCTGTCAGGCCAAGATGCAGCGCATAATCGCAGCGCGCGGCCAACATTCGATAGACATCGATCAAGTCGTGAACGCCGCTGACCTTGGCGCTCAAAATAATCTGATCGTGCCGCAGGCCGTAGCGCTCCGCCATTGCCGCCGAATCAAGCGCGCTGCGGACCATCGCTTCCATCGTGACATCGCGCGCATCCTGAGGATTTGCCGACTTCGCATTTTCATCCATCATGCGCGTCAACAGCGATTGGTCGAGCGATCCCCAATTGACGCCAATTCGCACCGGCTTCTGGTTTTCCACGGCGCATTCCACCATGGTGCGGAAGTTGTCGTCATCCTTGCGTCCGATGGAACAGTTTCCCGGATTGATTCGATACTTCGCCAGCGCGCGGGCGCAGTCGGGGTATTTCTTCAGCAGCAGGTGCCCGTTGTAGTGAAAATCGCCCACGATTGGAACATGAACATCCTGCCGCGCCAGTCCTTCGACGATTGCAGGAACTGCCTTGGCGGCCTCGTCGTTGTTTACCGTGACCCGGACGATCTCCGAACCGGCGCGGTGCAGCGCGGCAACCTGGTGCACTGTGGAGAAAACGTCGGCAGTATCGGTGTTCGTCATCGACTGCACCACGACCGGTGCATCCGACCCTACCCGGACATTGCCAATCAGGACCGTAGGTGTTTTTCTTCGAATGGTTTCAGGCATAAGCGTTCAGAGCCCATTTTATCACCGCAGGATCACGCATATCCGTTCGTGGACGGCCAGAGGTCTTGTCCGCTGGCACAACCCGAGGCGATCTTTTTTGCGAACGAGGGAAGGGAAGTTTGGCCAGTGACCGGCGTCCGGCCATTGCAGACCGGTTCGTTTCCTGTTAGTTTTACGAGGGTTAGTGTCTTGCGGCATTTACGCCCCCTTGGAACACATAGAACGAGTGTGTCTACAATGAAACCATCGCAATTGAAAAAGAAGACGACTCCGATGCCTCGAACAATTGCCGGCAAACCTGACGCCGTTTCCGATCCGGCGCGGAAGCAACGAATCCAGCACTATGAGACCGCAGTGCGCCTGATGCGGGAAGGCAAATACGAGAAGGCCAAGGCTGCGTTGGAAGCATTGCTTTCCTCCGATGCCGGCGATCTGGTGGACCGCGTTCGAGTGCATCTTGCGGCCTGCGAGCGGCAATTGAAAAAGAATGCCGTCTCATTCGACAGTCCGGAGGAGCAATACGACTACGCGATTTCTCTGCTGAATACCGGCTAGTATGAGGACGCACGCGAGCA
>JBOGLY010000067.1:0-9843 GCA_050746425.1 Acidobacteriaceae bacterium | reverse complement strand
GAACAAAGATTCAGCAATAGAGTACGGAATGCAGCATTTACGTTAAGGTGATTCGATCATTTTCCCAGGGCGGATTGACGGAGCATGTGACTGAAGAATACAGTTCGTCATTCTGAGCGAAGCGAAGAATCCATGCATTTGACTTCTTCAAATACAGAGATTCTTCGTTCGCTTTGCTCACTCAGAGTGACGTGGTTTGCGCCACCGGTTGCGCTCCAGTCGGAATGACAAATTTGGCAATGCATTCAGTTTGAGGACAATTCATGGAGAACACAACGAGCGTTCCCGCCGGCAGCGCTGCCCGCCTGCGTCGCACGCTGACTTTATGGGACCTGGTCCTTTACGGCGTGATTGTGGTGCAACCGGTCGCACCGATGTCCGTGTTTGGAGTATTGAGCGAGCGCAGCCACGGCTACGCTGTCACCACCATTCTGATCGCAATGGTGGCGATGCTTTTTACCGCGATCAGCTATGGCCGCATGGCGCGGGTCTATCCCAGCGCCGGTTCCGCGTTTACCTATGTCGGCCAGGAAATCAACCCCGCGCTGGGCTACATCACAGGCTGGGGCATGGTGATGGATTACCTACTGAACCCTTTGATCTGCATTATCTGGTGCAGTCAGCAGGCACACGTATTTGCGCCGAGCGTGGCGTACTGGGCCTGGGCGATTTGTTTTGCGGCGATTTTCACCGGATTGAATATCCAGGGAATCAAGAGCTCCGCACGCGTGAATTTCGCGCTTGCTGTAGGGATGGGCGTGGTGATCGCGATTTTTTTAGTGGTTGCGGCGCGCTACATTTTCGGGCATCACGGTGGCGCTGGATTCTTCGCCGCTCCATTTTACGACCCGCATACATGGAACACGGGAGCGGTCCTGGGGGGAACCTCGATTGCGGTGCTGACCTACATCGGCTTCGATGGAATCTCGACTTTGTCGGAGGAAGTTGAAAACCCGCGCCGCAATATTTTGCTGGCGACGGTGCTGACCTGCCTGACGATCGGGATTCTTTCTGCGATTGAAGTGTATGCGGCGCAGTTGATCTGGCCCGCATCGCAGGCGTTTCCCAACGTGGACACGGCATTCGTTCACGTGGCGGCGCGAGCGTGGCACCCGATGTTCATCGTTGTCGGATTTACTTTGCTGGTGGCCAACTTCGGCTCCGGCATGGGGGCGCAACTGGGCGCGGCGCGGTTGCTTTATGGAATGGGCAGGAGCGAGGCGCTTCCGAAATCTTTCTTTGGGAAGGTTGACCCGAAGCGACATGTGCCGCGCAATAACGTTATCTTCGTAGGCGTGATTGCGTTGATCGGCGCTTTTTTGATGAGCTACGAACTGGGCGCGGAGATGCTGAACTTCGGCGCGCTGATCGCATTCATGGGCGTCAATGCCGCGGCATTCGTTCACTACTTTGTTCGCGGAGCGGAGAAGAAAATCACCCACTTCGTTCCTCCGGTGGCAGGATTTTGTATCTGTCTGCTGCTGTGGTTGAACTTGAGCCATACGGCGATTGTGGCCGGGGTGATATGGATGGCGGTTGGGATCAGTTTTGGCGCGTGGAAAACGCATGGCTTCCGAAAGAACCTGATCAATTTCGATCTTCCCGCGGACGACGAGTAGATTACTATTGCTGGTTGGTCGATTGCTTAGAGGCACCTGCTATGGAGAACGCAAAATGAAAAAGAACTTTGTCCGTACCCTGGTTGTCGTTGGATTGCTGGCTGCAACCGTTGGCGTTCCGCCGGGGCTTTTCGCCCAGGACAGCCGGTCGCAACAGGCGCAGATCGCCGAGAACAACGCCCTGGAAAAAGAGCTGGAGTCCGTGGCGATTATCGACCGCAAGGTGATGATACCGATGCGTGACGGCAAGTTGATGGCGGCCGACATTTATCGTCCGAAGGATGAGTCAAAAAAATACGGGACTATTTTTGTGCGCACGCCCTACAACTTCAATTACTGGAGTATCGCCCTGGGCGCACCGCGCAATATGGGCGCGGAACTGAACGCAGTGAAACGCGGCTACGCTTACGTGGAGATCAATGAGCGCGGACAGTTTTTCTCCCAGGGAAACTACGACATACTTGGGCCGCCACTCAGCGACGGCTACGACGAATTTTCATGGATCGCGAAGCAGCCGTGGTCGAATGGCAAGGTCGGCACCATCGGATGCTCGTCCACCGCGGAGTGGCAGCTTGCTGTGACGGCGATGGGGAATCCAGCCGACGCCGCATTTATTCCTGAAGGATTTGGCGCGGGGGTGGGCCGCGTAGGACCGTATTACGAACAGGGAAACTGGTATCGCGGCGGCGCGGTGCAGATGCTGTTTATCGACTGGCTCTATGGCGTCCAAAACCAGGTTAGACCGATGTTCCCTCCGAACACATCGCAGGCGGACCTGATCCGTGCATCGAGGGCGTTCGATCTTGCGCCGCATTTTCCGCCGGTGGACTGGTCGAAGGCGCTGTGGCATCTGCCGGAGATGGACATCATCAAGGCGGTGAAGGGACCGAAAGGAATTTTTGCCGATCACATGCCGGGCATCGCCACCGGCGGCGCAATGATCGAGCGTACGCCGAACGATCCGGCGTGGTACAAGGGCGGCCTGTGGAACGACAGCATGAAGATCAACGTTCCGGGATTTTGGTTCATGTCCTGGTACGACTTATCGACCGGGCCAAACCTGGCGGCATATAATTTCGTGCGAAAAACGGCACGGCCGGACATTGCCAACGAACAGTATGCGGTGATTGCGCCAACAGGTCATTGCGGCTATGCGCGCGCCACCGAACACACCATCATCGGCCAGCGAGACATGGGCGACGCGCGGCTGGACATGGACGCGTTGACGTATGGCTGGTTCGACCACTTCCTAAAGGGAGAGGACAACCATGTGCTGGAAAAAATGCCGAAGGTCCGCTATTACGTGATGGGGGAAAACCGATGGGAGACATCGAACACATGGCCGCCGGAAGGTTCGGTGCAGCAGACCTTTTACCTTGCGAGCGCTGGAAAAGCCAACAGCCTTTTTGGGGACGGTTCGTTGGCCGCTGCTCCGCCCGCCCAGGACAAGGCAGATCGCTTCACCTACGATCCCATGAACCCTGTAACGTCGCTGGGCGGCAATTTCTGTTGCGAGGGAAATGCGATTCATCCAGGCGCCTTCGACCAACGCGAAAAAGAAACCCGCAACGACATTCTCGTCTACAGCACGGCCCCGTTTAAGCAAGGCACTGAGGTCAGCGGTCCGATTTACATTACGCTCTATGTGTCCTCGGACGCGAAAGACACGGACTTCACCATTAAGCTGATCGACGTCGCTCCAAACGGCCCAGCGTACAACCTGGATGAGAATATCCAGCGGGTGCGGTACCGGAACGGATACACCAAGCCGGTGGCATGGATGGAACCGGGCAAAGTGTACAAGATCGGGTTCGAGCCCATGAATACCAGCAATTACTTTGCCGCCGGACATTCGCTTCGCATTGAGGTGTCGAGCAGCAACTTTCCGCGGTTCGATCGAAACTTAAATACCGGCGGCAACAACTACGATGAATCGACGGGCGTGGTGACCCACAATCAGGTGCATCATTCGTCCGCATATCCATCGGAGATCACGATCACGGTGGTGCCGCATCCTCATCCAATGGACTAGGGGCGGGTTGAGGAGCTCAAGTACTTATAAGAATCAAAAGCCAGAGGAAGTTGCCGGATGGATCGAAGACAGTTTCTGCTTTCAACGGGATGCCTTGTCGCGTCCGCGACGGTTCCCAGGGCCGACGCGCAGCGGCCAGACGCTGCGAACCCCGGTCTATCAGGCGCGGCGATAGACTATGCCGATGCTTCTCATGTGGATGCTTGGCTTCGACACCCGGTCTTCGGCGATCCCTCGTTCGACAATTTCCAACACGATTCGGCGAACCCGATATTTCGAGGTTCGCCTCCGCGGGAATGGCCGGTGAACGGGTTTTACTTCATCGATCCGGTGAACAAGAACCACTATTTGTATGTGGGCGATTATCCGCGCACTTATATCGGCGTTGCTGCGCATTGCATTCTGTTCCGGTCAACGGATGCGGGCAAGACCTGGACGAAGCTACCGGGGTGGGTTGTGCCCGAAGATCCGAAATCGTTCGACGCGAGCGCCAAAGGGCCGGGGCATGCGCCCGACGTCACCGTCGTCTACTTCGAAGGCCGATATCACATGATCTATGATTGGGAGCGGCTCGATTGGCATGAGGGTGGGATTGCCTACGCCTGGGCCGATAAACCCGAAGGACCCTTCCACCGCGATCCCCGGCCGATTCTCAGTCAGAGCGATCATGTCAACCTTGAAGGAAGGTACAGCCGACCCTACGGGGCAACCCTGATCCGGCGCCGGAACGATTGGCTCATTACCGGGATGCTGGATTACGCGCCCGTTGGCTGGGCCATGTTCGTCATCACCGCGCCTTCGCCTGAAGGGCCATGGTCCCGGCCCGTGCTGGTGCGACATGTCGAGACAGATTACTTTCACCCGCCGCTTTTGGAAGGCTATCCCGCTTTCACCGTCGGCAAATACCTTTACGCGCCTACAACCTCAGTCGCCAGGAACCGCGACTTTCAGTGCCTCTTCAGAGCGCCCATCGAGCAGGCGCACCTGCCCTCGGCGTGGAGCCTCGACCGGCACGGCTCGTTGTGGCACTCTGAAGATCGGGAAAACGAATACTACGGGCTATGGGGTCAAACCTTCAGCGGTGCAGTCGACTCCTCCGGCGAGCTGCGTGCGCTGTTTCCCTCAAAAGATCGCACCGACACCGGAACCATCAACATCGCGACTCGGCCGTGGGGCGTTCTGTTTCAGCGCGGGTTTCAGATGAGCGCGCACACCGGGAAGAGCCTCGCCCTTCTGCGGAAAACCTGTGGCGACGGCACGCTGACCGCGCGCTTTCATCTGCGAGGCACGGCGCGCCTGCTTTGGGATTACACGGCACCGCTCGGGCCGGACAAGCCGCAATCGGACGCTACGCTTCACCCGCTCATGCTGACCCGTCACGTGGGGCTGGAGTTGGGTCCGAAGGGCTGGCGCATCGTTCGCGCCGACGATGGGGGCGCACTCTCCGTGCCGGCATCGGGCCCCTCTGAAGGACGACAGGACTGGACGGTCGTCTTGAGACGAAATGCCGGAAATGTGTCGGCACTGATCGACGGCAAGGAGGTTTGGAGCGGCAGCGCGTCGGTTGAAGCCGGAACTTTTGGCTGGCTTCTCGATCTCGACACGTATCTATCCGTTTCGGAATTCTCCATTGCCGGGGCTGTGCGGCCGGTTCACTGTTCTTATCTGTTTACCGAAGGCTGGCTCGATATTGCCGAGGATCCCTCGCGTTGGACCCTGGCCGAATCGGGGGACTTCCGCTATGGCCTTGGCGCCGTCTCGCGCGGGCCGCAGGCGGCTGCCAAGTGGAGCGTCGTCGGTCACCGGTTCACGCTGTACTCGCCGAAGGGTCCGGATTATGGCACCATACGAGTCGCCTTGGACGGAGACGCAGGCAGGGTGGTCGATCTCCACTCGGCCAACATGGAGCGCTCCTCTCCGGTATGGTCCGCAGAGGCAAAATCAGGCGACTATCATGCAATTACGATTATACCGTTGGCTCCGAATCCGATGCCGCTCGATTGCCTTGAGGTAAGCGATTAGCACGTCAGCGAATCGGAAAGGTAGCGATTAGCGAGACGGCGGGCAAGTCAGGGTTTCGCGCCGCGTGGGCGATGATTCGGTGAAGAGGGAGGGTCGGTCTTCTCCTTCTCTATGCGGGATAGTCTATTTGCGCAAATAAGCATCGGTTCCGCTGATCCAATCGGCGCGGGGCGGACAAAAAATGTCAAGAGCAACGCTATCTTCCAAAGCTTCGGCGCTGTGCGGCATATTTGAAGGCAGGATGAGCACTTCTCCTCCGCGCACGAGGATTTCCTTCCCATCGACGACGAATTTCAACGCGCCTTCCAAAAGATAACTGATCTGCTCGTTATGGTGGGTATGCAGCGGCACGATACAACCTTTGCGCAGGATGATGCGGGCCAGCATCCCTTTCTCGCCAGCGACAAACTGGCGATCCATCAATGGGTTCAGGCATTCCACCGGCATTGCATGGAGTTTTATATGCTGGGGATGGGTCGTCGTGTTTTCTATGGGTGTACTCATACCTTTCCTTTCAGTGCGCCCAAGTATAGCAGCCCACTGAGTGTGCTGTAGTTTACTCGCGCTTACATCTACCATTCGCTACGCAGTCGTGTTACGGCAATGCAAATGCGACGTAGTAGCCCTCGTGCGGAGACACGTGCAGCGACGTTCGGCATCATTCAGCGAATTGCGAACCGCTCTTGGGCAGGCATGCACGGACCGATGGAGAACTTTTGTAATCATGTCCCACAGTTTCGAACTAATCAGGGATTCGAAGCGCCGACGAGTTGTTGCGCTTTCATCCGCAGGCGAGGCAGGTTTCACGCAAGACGTTCCAGGAGAACCTGCTCAAGACCGGACTGCCCGACACACCGGATTTCCTAGCTGAGATGCATTCTCGCGGTGAACAGGACGCGGCGCGGGCGTTCCTATTACTCAAACGTGGCACTCCGATTGCATACCTCTACAGCCCCGCAGAGGACGGCGTGCTCATTTACGACCACCTTGGCTACGACCCAGAATTCAGCAATACTTCGCCGGGAACCGTCTTGCAGTATTTGGCAATCGAATACCTGTTTGCCGAGCAGAAATTTGCTATCTTCGATTTCGAAGAGGGAGAGGGCCAACACAAGCAAATGTTCGCAACCCACAGCGTCGATTGCGCAGACGTCTTCCTTTTTGCACCGACTTGGCGTGCCAGGTCCTTGATTTGGACACATCGGATCATGAATGGGTCCGTGCGCGCAGTTTTGGGAATCGCGGAACGTATGCACCTTAAGAGCCGATTGAAACAACTGATCAAGACATGGTCTTCGAAATAATCAAGAAAACATTCCACGCGGTCGTCCGGTGCAATCTGTATTGGATCTATAGGCCCGCCGAAAATCTACCGCAAATAGCCGCACCACCGGGCGTAGCGATCAAACCTGTCGACGCGGCGCAAGTGCAAGGCCTCGCCCCATGCTGCAATCCATGGGCTCGATGGCCACGACGGACCAGAATCCGCCGGATTCGGCGCTTGAGTAGACGGCAAACTTGTCGTTGTCTGCTGGTTCTGGTGGGGTGATCGTTACCGAACGCGCGGCAATCTTTGGCCAATCGGATCAAATTCCGCCAACCTCGTGCATATCACTGCGAATCCGGATTTTCGCAGGACGGGAATCGCGCCAGCACGTATCACCACCGGCATTCAGACAGTACGACGGCGTGACTTTACGGAGTTCTACGCCCGAATATGGCGTTCAAACCGGGCATCGCTACGGCTCACATCAACTCCAGGCTCTGCTGAATCAAATGCTTAGTGTCGCAACCGGATCGACATCCGAGTCCGACTCCATCGAGTAATACCCGCGATAGTGAGCGGCCTTCGCGATGCCGAATAGCTCAGGCAGCGAGACGGTTTCGCGCTTGCCGCGGATGATTTCGGCGTCCTTCACATGCGCGATGTTCCACGCGCGGGTGAACATTTGTTTCACTGCTTGCGCGTTGGACTGTTCATCGCCGCCCATCAGGGAATTCGCAAAGTCCGGAAGCGCCCTTAAATACGGACTGTTCGCCAACCGAATCGCAGCCACCACCCGCGCGGCCGAGGAGAGAACCGGGTCGTCGTTTTCCAGGTTGACTACAATGTTCCGTGCGGTTGCGTAGTCGAGTGTCGGCTTCAGCGCGCGCACGGCTCTCGGAAGATCGGAAGTGTCGGAGCACTTTGGAATCCAGACGCGAATGCTTGGCGACCCAAGGACCACTGCAATGTCAATCCACGTGCGATAACGCGCATTCCCCGCACTTCGCGTCGCCTGATTTGTGCTGCATAACTCGACCGGATCATCCACCGGAATGTTCACGGTATGTACGCCGGCCGCATCGAATGCGGCGCGAAGCTTGAGTATCTGTCCGCGTTCGGTCGAAGGGAAATGCAACGACAGCGGCTCAATGCCCCGCACTTGAAATTTCGTTCGCACAAATCCCGCGAACGCGGCAAGATTCATCCCGGTCATTGAAGGATCGCGGTCCTGGTTCGTCGGCGCGATGATGATCTTACGGAAAGGATAGGTCGCGACTGCGATCCTCTCGCGCGGCTCGGTTGGAAAGTTCGCCCGCGGCGCCGTCGAATCTGCCGCAAAGACGGCATTCGCGGAGCAGAGCGCCGCTCCCTTGATGAAGCCACGGCGTGTAAGACCACTCATTCAGAGTCTCCACTCGGCGCGAAATCAAATGCCAATGCTTGGTTTCAATATAATGCCATTCGGTATTGGGGCGTTTCGACCAAGGCCGGCTCGGGACGATTTTGGCCTTTTTCCTTCTTTCTGTCATCCCAGACACGGAATCTGATTCTGACTTTTCTCGCCCAGACCCGATCAGGGCGACTGCCAGCCGTGTTCTATTTTTTCCCGGCACATCAGAATGTTCAAACGGAATAAATCGCTAGAATAGACGATGAGCCAACCTGGGCTGGCCGACAGCGCTCATCATGATCCTCCTATGACCATCGACTCGACCCACGCCCCCACTCTCAACGCGACGCGGCAGTTTCCACATGTGATGTTGCGTGAGATTTACGAACAACCGCAGGCGCTTGCCGATACGCTCGCCTATTACACGCAAGACGGCAAACTGGCTCGCGAGCCGATGCTGGCAGCCCACAGCGCGCTGCTTGGTCATGAACGGATTGTCGTTGCGGCGAGCGGCTCCAGCCGCCATGCCGGCCTGGCCGGGGAGATCATGCTGGAAGACATCGCCGGCTTTGCCGTCGATGTCGAGTATGCCAGCGAGTACTGCTATCGCTCCACCCATACCCTTCATAATCCCGCAGTCATTGTCATTTCGCAATCCGGCGAGACCGCCGATACTTTGGCCGCTCTGCGCGAAGCGCGCTCACGCGGACTGAAGACGGCGGCCATCACCAACCGGAGCGACTCGTCGATGTCCAAAGAAGCGCAGGCGAGCCTTCCGGTCTGCGCCGGCCCGGAGAAGGCGATTCCGGCCACCAAAAGTTTCACCGGCCAATTGCTGGTGCTGTATTTGCTTTCGCTCTCGCTTGCCCATCAACGCGGACGCATGACTTTGAACGTTGCCGATTCCATGTGCGGTGAGGCGTTGGCGCTTCCGGAGACGATCGCCAAGGCATTGCCGGCGTGGGAACGGCAAGTGGAAGAGTTCGCCGCCAGCTATCGCGAAGCGAATGCGTTTTTGTTTCTGGGCCGCGGCATTCATTACGCAATCGCCCGCGAAGGCGCGCTGAAACTGAAGGAATCCTCCTATACCCATGCAGAAGGCTATCCAGCAGGCGAGCTGAAACATGGTCCGAATGCGCTGGTTGGGCCGGAAACGCCGCTGGTCGTGCTGGCGACTCACGATCCCAACGATCGCGACTCGGTGCTGCGTTATTCCAAAGTTGTGCAGTTGCTGAAGGACCTGCGCGAGCAGGGCGCGCAGGTGTTTGCGCTGGCCAATGATGGCGACAAGGTAGTCCCCCGAGTCAGCCAGCATTGCGTCTTCGTTCCGCGATACAGCGAATATCTGCTACCGATCTGTGAAGTCGTTCCGCTCCAGCTCTTCGCGTACCAGATTGCCGTGTTGCATGGACGAAACGTGGACCATCCACGCAACCTGGTCAAAGCTGTCGTCCAGGAGTAGATTTCGGAACGGCTTTTGCCTGGATCTCGCCTCAAGCACGTGGAACCATGG
>JBOGLY010000066.1:0-9878 GCA_050746425.1 Acidobacteriaceae bacterium | reverse complement strand
GTGCAAAATTATGCAACTTTGGATTTCCCTGTGCGCAGGCTTGAGGCCTGCCTCTTGCGTTTTTGAAACTCATTTGTTGTTGAAATGTCTCCCTACCTTGCCTGATTGGAAGATGATTCGGCGGAAAATCCGGGGGAGGGGCTTTTGCAGTAATCCCATTTTGGGACAAAATGGAAGAAATTCCTGAACGGGACCGGATTTTCAACTGATGGGACGCCTATAAGGGCCGATAGCTCTTCGCCTCGCCTTTTTTCGAAAATAGCCAGGACTGACCACTCCGTCTTCACTGCAATCTATCCTTTCTAGCAGGTTGAACGTGGGCCGAGGCAGATCTGACAGCGAATAAAATAGTTCCGTGCGCACGACGCTCTCCCCTTCTGCATCTGAAAGAGATGGAAATTAAGGAAGGAAATGCCGACTTTCCGTTATGTGCTCGTCACGCTGCTTTGTAGCGTTCTCTCTTTCATCCCCGCGTTCGCGCACGGCCAGGAACAGGGCGCACAGGCCCTTGTTCAGTCAATTGTCACCAATGAGCTTAAGGTGGACGCCAACGATCACTCGCTTTGGATGTTTCGGGATCAAAATAAAGCTCACGGAAAAAGCACAGTAAAGCTGGTTGTGCAGACTCCGCAAGGCGAGGTATCGAAGACAATCGAGATCAACGGCCATGCGCTGACCCCGCAACAAAAACAGGCGGACAAAAGGAAGATACATAGGTTCATAACCGATCCTGCTGTACGGCGGAAACAAAAGCAAAACCAGCAACAGGACGACAAAAAGGCCGCTTCGCTGACACGAATGCTGCCCGAAGCGTTCCTATGGGCCATAACCGGCGAGCACGGCGATGAGACAACTTTAGCTTTCAAGCCCAATCCGAAATTCAATCCGCCCACGCGGGAGGCCCGCGTGTTTGCCGCGATGAAAGGCACGATGGTTGTAAACACCAGGCAGAAGCGGATCAAATCGCTCAAGGGAACGCTCATCCGCAATGTGGAGTTCGGCTGGGGGCTTCTGGGCAAGCTGGAAAAAGGTGGCACCTTTAACATCGAACGGCAGAACATTGGGCCTGGCGTGTGGGAAATTACAGCAACCCATGTCCACATACAAGGACACGCGCTGATCTTCAAGAGCATCAGCGAGCAGCAGGACGAGGTAACGAGCGATTACAAACCGTCGCCTCCAGCAATTACGCTGGCAGAAGCTGCGAAAATGTTGATCGACGGAACTGTTGCGAAGGACATTGGCGCAGCGCAGGCGCGTTGATCTGACTCTTCATTACGCTCGCCGTGTCGTTTCAGCTTCCAGATTCGTCGAGGCAATCGTGCGATGCGTCTCCGGATGCTTCCGCCGAGCTTCTGCGCACCATACATTCTCGCCGGCGCAAGCAAAGCATCCCATATTTTGGGAAGCCTCGTTCACCACCCCTGTCATCGCTCGAATCGCAATCCTTACGCGCCTCAGCCGATCTTGGCGAGTTGTTGCGCATAGAGAGGATTGTTCGGAAATTCCTTAGCGAGAGATGAAAGAAGCTCGCGAGCCTTCACTTTATCCTTATCTCGCATGGCAGCCACAGCCAGCAGCAATTTTGCGAGCGGTTTTAGATAATGGCCTTGCGCCGCCGTCAACTCCAGGTCGTGCTCTCCAAGCACTCGATTAGTTTCCCCGCCCGCAAGTTGCAGCAGCCAGCGCACCGGCGCCGGCTTCAGCCCGAGGATGTAGTTCTCCATGCCAACCGCCAGGTAAGCATCGTATGCGTGGGGATCGATCTGCAACAACCTGTGCGCATAAGCGCTTCCAGATTTCGTGAACTGAAATCCAGCAATATCCCTGCGTTCGAGCAAGCACGCGTAATCGGCGCGAAGACCGAATGCGAGCGTCTTCGCAAATAGTGCAGTCGCATCGTTGGGATGCTTGCTCAGGATGTCGTCGGCCAGTCCGTTCGCTTTATCCAGATCGGCGTCGAACGATTTTTTTACCGACAGATCAGGAACATCCTTCTTGTGCGCTAGATAGTTCGTATCGTTTGTAAACAACTGCATGTCCAGAACGCCCGTGCGATCGAACTCGGAAAAAAGATACGCCGCGGCATCTGATACCGGTCCCATCGGGTCTTCGGGATGTTCTGCCATGTACTTCGCGAAAGTGGCGTGTGCCTCCGGGAACTCAACATTGTACATTTCATGGAATCCCTGATTGAGCATCGGGGGCGTTTCAATCAATTGGCTCTGTGCCCATAGAGAATGGGAGGCGACCAGGACGAGGCCCACAGAGAATACAGGGACCAGAAGCTTCACGTTCATCACTCTCCCCATTAGATTCGGGAAGTAGCCCGCGAGTGGTATGAAGGGCCGCGCTTGCGAAAAAAAATCTTCACCCATTCTTGCTCTTATTAATCCAGCTTTCATTTATTCCTCGGAGATTCGAGCCGGGCCAATCGCACTTGCCGGTTTGCACCTGTGGAACTTCGCTGATTATCATCAGGCCATGTTAAAGATAGGGCTTCCCGAAAACATCTCACAGGAATTCTTACAAGATTTCCCCACGGAAAATGTCGAATTGGTCCTTCTGCCGGACGCCCTGAATCACGGCGTGGACGTGGACTTCTGGATTCCTCCCATGTTTGGTTGGCTTGCGACTCCTATGTTCCGTTACCTGCGAGGAGTCAAAGTTATTCAATGCCTGCTTGCGGGTGTGGATTGGATTTTGCCATGGCTCCCTAATGGAGTCATCCTATGCGACGGCCGGGGACTGCACGATATTCCGGTGTCGGAGTGGATCCTCGCGGCAATCCTGGGAGCCCTGAAAAGATTTCCGGAATATCGCGATCGCCAACACCAGCAATTCTGGGATGGACAGGTGCGTCGGCAAGGCGAGCAACTCCCTCAACACGAGCCGCGGTCAAACCTCCATTCCTATCGCATCCTGGGAGACGAGCTTTACGGCAAGAGGGTTCTGATTGTCGGTTACGGCAGCATTGGCGCGGCAGTGGAAAGATTGTTGCGCGCGTTTAACGTGGAGGTGACACGGGTTTCGCGCACAGCCAAACCAGGCATCTCCGCCATGGGCGATCTTGCCGGATTCCTTCCCGAGGCGGACGTGGTTGTGTTGCTGGTGCCGCTGACCAGTGAAACACGCGGTCTGATGAATGCCGATATGCTGCGCCGGATGAAACCCGGAGCATTGCTGGTAAATGCCGCGCGCGGTCCTGTCGTCGATACAGGCGCATTGCTGCGGCAGTTGGAAAGCCGCCGCATTCATGCCGTGCTGGATGTCACTGATCCGGAACCGCTCCCTGCTGAACATCCGCTCTGGTCAGCGCCAAACTGCTTTATTACGCCGCATGTCGCCGGCTCGGTTGCGGGCTTTTCCATGCGCGGATACAAGTTCGCCGCAGGCCAGGTCCGTCGCTATCTCGCCGGGGAGCCGCTCCTCAACCGCGTAAACGACGCCGGCTACTGATCGCCGCATTCAGCCGCGAGAATGATCGTCTCGTGCGAGCGCCTCCGAAAGATGCACGGCGCGGCGATCGGAGAGCTGCGCGATCTGTTCGCGGCAACTGAAGCCATTTGTAACAATTACAGTTTCTTTTTCAGCTCGCTCAACCGCGGGCAACAGGACCCGATCTGCCAGCTTGGTGGAGATGGAATATTTCTCCTTTTCAAATCCGAACGGCCCAGCCATTCCGCAACAGCCTGAGTCAAGCAGATCCACATGAGCGCCGGACGCCTCCAGTAGCTGGACCTGTTCCGCCATCATCGGCTTTTCATGACAATGGCCGTGCAGCAGAATGCGTCGATTCTTCTGGACAGGCGGCATGTAATGTTCCGCTTTGCGAACAAGGAACTCGCTAAGCAAAAATGTTTGTGCCGCCAATTTTTTTGCCGGTCCGGCATAACGGGAATCGTTGATCAAAAGGCCCAGCGACTCATCGCGAAATACGCTGGCGCAACTCGGCTCGAGCACGACGATCGGCGTACCCGATTCGAGTTGCGGTCCCAGGCTATCTAGCACGCGACACAAATACTGCCGTGCACGGTCAAGCATTCCAAAATCGTAGAGCGGCCTTCCGCAACACAGATGGCCCCGCGGCACCTGAACGTGAAAGCCCGCCTCCTCCAACACTTGTCCCGCCGCCTGCGCGGTTTGCGGGTGGAAATAGTTGTTCCAGGTATCGGGCCAGAGCATGACCAGGGGGCGCGATGAATGCCGCGCGCGTTTTTTCAAATCGGGCCGCGAATTGTACGAGCGTAAATTGTTCTGAAAGCTTTGCCGCGCAAATGCGGGAATCCTTCGTTCCGGAGCGATGCCAATGACCGCTTTTAAAACATCTCGCACAACAGGAATTTGCCCCGGCAAATTTGCCATGCGCGGCATCGTCGATGCAAGATGCGCCCACCGGTCCATCAGTCCAAAGGCGTAGGCATGAGTCGGGCGCGATCGGTGCTCATAATAGTGCGACAGAAATTCCGCCTTGTATGTCGCCATATCGACATTCACCGGACACTCGTGTTTGCAGGCTTTGCAGGAAAGGCACAGCTCAAGCGCATCTTTCACCGACTCGCTCTGCCAGCCCTGGTGACGCAGTTCTCCTTGCAGCATTTCCCACAGCAGATGTGCCCGTCCCCGCGTCGAATGCTGCTCCTCTCGGGTCGCCATGTAACTGGGACACATCGCGCCGGTAGTTTCCTTGCGGCAGGCGCCCACGCCGACGCAGCGCAGAGTCGCGTGGGAAAAGGAACCGTCGTCATCGGGAAATTGGAAATGGGTCTTCACTGCATTTTCCCGATAGCCGGCCCCAAGGCGAAGGTTGTCCTGCGGCTGATATACAGCAATGGGATCGGCCAGCTTGCCGGGATTCATCTTGTTGGTTGGGTCCCAGATCGCTTTGAACTCGCTGAACGCCCGCATCAGCTCCGGTCCAAACATCTTCGGCAGCAGCGCCGCTCTGGCCTGGCCGTCTCCGTGTTCGCCAGAAAGCGATCCACCGTGCGCCAGCACAATGTCCGCGGCTTCGTCGATGAACCGCCGATATTTGCCGATACCCTCTTCGGTTTCAAGATCGAAATTGTACCGCAGGTGGATGCACGCCTGCCCGAAGTGCCCGTAGATCGGGGTGCTGTAACCATACGGCTTCATGGCCGCGAACAGATCCCGCAGATAACGGCCCAGTCTGTCGACGGGAACAGCGGAATCTTCCCAGCCCTCCCATCGAAGCGGTTGGCCTGGGACGAAGACGGTTGCACCCAGCGCGGACTCCCGCACATGCCAGACGCGGGCGGCTTCCTCCGTGGAATATAGACGTGCGTGAGGAGGCGTAGGAAATTTTTTGCAGGCTTCCATCATCGCCTGGGCCTGTTCTACAGCTTCTTCGCGGCTCTCTCCTCCAAACTCCACCAGCAAATGGCCGCGGCCATCCGCCAGCAGAGAAAGATCATCCGTCGCAAGGCCCTTCTTCCGCATAAAGTCGACGATCAACGCGTCGAACCCTTCCAGGCCGATCGGCTTATGTTTCAGTAAGGCCGGGACATGGTCCGCCGCAATAAAAGTGTCCGCGAAGCCGAGACCGACCAGTGCGCGACAGGGCGGGCTATGCATCAACCGCAGCGTGGCCTCGAGCACGGTGACGCATGTGCCTTCGCTGCCGACAAGCGCGCGAGCAACATGAAAACCGTTCTCCGGCAGCAGTTCATCCAGGTTGTAGCCGGATACGCGGCGGGGGATCTTTGGGAATCGTTCACGAATGAGGCCAGCATAGCGGTCGCGGATATTCCGCAGCCCAGCATAGATTTCTCCACGCCGCCCCCCTGCCTGGATGATGGTTTGCAGTTCATCTTCGCCGGTTGAACCCACTTCCAGCACCGTGCCGCCATAGAGCAGCACACGCATAGACTCGATATTGTCGACGGTCTTGCCGCCCATCAACGCATGCACGCCACAGGAATTGTTGCCGATCATTCCGCCTAGGGTGCAACGGTTGTGCGTGGCAGGATCGGGCGCGAAGGTCAGGTGATATTTCTCGGCGGCCTCGCGAACGCGATCCAGCACAATGCCGGGCTCGACGCGGGCGCGCTTGCCCTCAAAATCCAAATGCAGAATGCCATCGACATACTTGGAAAAATCCAGCACCACGGCAACATTGCAGCACTGGCCGGCTAGACTGGTGCCGCCGCCGCGCGACAGGATGGCCGCGCCAAACTTGCGGCACGCGGCGACCGCCGCTTCCACATCGGAGGTATCGCGAGGAAGCACGACGCCGATGGGAACCTGGCGGTAATGGGAAGCGTCGGTGGCATAAAGAGCGCGACTGCCGGAATCGAAGCGAACATCTCCCCGAACCGAATCGCGCAGAGCCGACTCCAATTCAAGGTGCTCGGAAAAATGCTCGTGCGGATGCGCCTGTTTCTTTTCCAGCAATATCGGAAATTGCGGCCCGTCCATTTGCATTCCCTTCTCTTTATCGGCCTAAGACCGATTTACAGACAATGCAATGCCAAAAAATGTTCGGCATTCTGATCGAAGCGAAGAATCTTTTCTTTTGGCCGAAAAACAGCAGGTCCTTCCACGTCGCTGCACTCCAGCCTGGATGACAAACCTATTTGTGACCCACCTACTACTGCATTATTGTGGGACTGTTCCAATCATCCACAACGATGCCCATGTCTTTTAGTGCGCGCACAGCGATGGCGACATTTTTGGGAAACCAGGCGCGATTTTCTGCCGTCAGTTTATCTCTGCCGATGGCAACGACTCTCCCGTACGGCCATGCGCCGTCCGGCAGCGAGGAGAGCGCCCGCGGCAAGTCCGCCAGCCGAACATTCACCACCTGCCTGCGCGCGGACTGCAAACGCGTAAGTCCTCCGCGGTCGACCTCGCTTGAATTTTCATCGCGATAATAAAACCGTATCTGGATCACGCGTTGCTCAACGCTGAGATACGGATTTTGCCACTGCTGCTCCTGGTCGATCCCCACATAGTCGTTCTTTACGGGTGGCGGAATCTCCACTAGCTCCTCGCGCGCTGCACTCTTTGCTGCAGCCCACTTGGTGGCGTGTGCGGACATATCGAAGCTGTTGCCGGAGTTCCTGCATCCGCCCATCAAAAACGGAGTGGCGAGCGCGATCAGAAAGATGAATCGGAGGGATGAATTGCGCATTGCTCTCAGGATATCAGTGCGGTGCGACAACCTGAACGTCTAGCGACCCTTCCAGACGGGTGTACGCTTGGCGAGAAATGCCGCCGTCCCCTCGTGCTTGTCCGAGGTGCCGCAAGCGAGTCCGAACAAAGCCGCCTCAAGCGACAATGCTTCTTCAAGCGACAGGTCGTAACCGCGATCAACCGCATCCAGCGAATAGCGCACCGCCAACGGCGCCATGCCGGCAATGGTGCGGGCAATCTCTTCTCCGCGAGGCGGCAGCCGGTCGGGAGTTACGACTTCATTGACCAGGCCCACTCGAAGCGCGTCGGCGGCTGAGAGAATTTCCCCAGTCAGAATCATTTGCAGTGCAACGCCTTTGCCAACCAGCCGCGCTAGCCGCTGCGTTCCGCCATAGCCTGGAATCAGGCCGAGGTTCACCTCCGGCTGCCCCAATTTCGCGTTCTCGCTTGCGATTCTCAGAGTGCAAGCCAGTGCCAGCTCGCATCCCCCGCCCAACGCAAATCCGTTGATGCAGGCAATCACCGGCTTACCGCACGTTTCGATGGCCCGAAAAACAGCCTGCCCACGCAATGCCAGATCGCGGCCTTCCGTGGCGTTGACCTGCGACAGTTCCTGAATGTCGGCGCCAGCTGCAAATGCTTTTTCTCCGGAGCCGGTCAGAATGGCCGCGCGAACGGCATCGTCGTCTCGGATTGCGTCGATGGCAGTTCGCAGCTCGCGCATCGTCGCCGCGTTAAGCGCGTTTAAAACTTTTGGACGGTTCAACGTTAGAAATGCAACGCCGTCGCGAACTTCAAACCGAATATTTTCGAATGTATTTTCCATAGTGGGACAGCCCTTTCGTGAAAAATATCGCGATCGGTTCCAAGAAGGCCATTGGTGGTAAAGCGGATTTAGCCCTGCTGACATACTTCCATAACGAGAAAATATGTCATCCTGATCAACGTAAACGAGCTCGCAATGGGGCCAGCGGATTTCATATTACTATGCCCCTCCGAGTCCGACGGCAATCGTTTTTTTAGAGAAAAACCGCGGGGGCTTGCAGTTAGACTGCTGGTTATCAGCCGTGATGCCCCGGATTTCCTGCGTCGAGGTTGTACCATCGAAACATGATCAAGGGAATCACTCTGGTGCGTGCCGTGCGCTCGCCAGATGAGTTTGAAAAATTGGAGAGCTTTTTCGCCGCGCTCGGCCTCGAGCGGGCAAAGGGATGGGCCGACGACCAGGTCCAAACCGCGCCTTTTTTGGCCCCCTTGGGCAGCGTGGAGTTTGCAACTGGAAAGCTGTCCGCAACACCGGAAATCCTGATCGAAGTGACAGGACTTGAGGCCGTGCGCTCGGTAGCCGAGCGCTGGGTGAAAAAGAATTTTTCCGACGCAAAAAACGAACAGAGAATTTCGGCCATCATCCATACCCATTGGAACTCCCGCCTGTTTACCGCGGAGCCTTCGCCGGGAATGATTTTTGGCTTCTGGGAATCGGAAAATCCTCATCACGGGAAACCGATCGCCATCGAAGGAGATTTGAGCGCCGCGCATATGCGGTTCGGCATCGTGGTTGCCCGCTGGAATGCGGTCATCACGGACCGACTGCTGCAAGGCGCGCTCGACGCTTTGCTGCGCAGTGGCGCACAAAAGGACGCCATTGTTGTCGTTCGTGTTCCGGGAGCATGGGAGATTCCAGCGGCGGCTCGTCTGCTTGCCGAAAGCAAAAACGTCGATGCAATCGTGACTCTTGGAGTTTTACTCCGCGGTGAAACCGCCCACTACGAGGCGATTTACACCGAAGTCGCGCGCGGAATCGGCCAGTCGCAGCAGGAAACCGGCATTCCGCATTCGTTTGGCGTGTTGACCTGCGAAACGCTGGAGCAGGCGCTGGACCGCGCGGGACTGAAAATGGGCAACAAAGGATTTGAAGCGGCCCTGGCGGCAATTGAAATGTCATCAGTGAAACAAAAGATTGTAACTCCCTCTGTTACAGATAACACCCCAGGTATATAGACCAGTTCTCCTGAAAGTGTACATCGGAGCAATCGATCTTTACGCAGCCTATCCTTAAAGAATGGCTGCACATAACGGATTTTGGCAATCTACAGCATCAGGACAACTGGTCTAGGTCATGGGCAAACGGCGCAAATCCCGCGAAATTGCGATGCAGATGCTGTTCCAGGCGGACCTGGGCCGACAGAGCGCGGACCAGGTGCAGCGCACGTTCTGGCACGCGCGGGAAAAAGTCGATCCCGACACGCAGGGTTTTGCTGAAGATTTATTTCGAGTCGCAATTTCAAGACAGGAAGAGATCGACACCTACATCGCGACCGCCAGCGAGCATTGGCGGCTGGAGCGAATGGCCGCCGTGGACCGCAACCTGCTGCGGGCTGCGGTTGCGGAGATGCTCGGTTATCCGGCGACCCCGCTTCCCATCGTCATCAATGAAGCGCTGGAGATCGCGCGCCTCTATGCAGCGCCTGAATCCGTCCACTTCTTAAACGGTATTCTGGATGCGATTGCCCGCGCGCTGCCGCGCACCGCAAAACAACTTGCCCCCCGCTCCATTAAGGAACCGTCGGGCCATTGATGCGGCCCTGAAGCAAGAAAGAAGCGCCAGAGAATTCCAGCCTCTGTCTTTCGTTCTGTCATCCCACAGGGAAGCTGCTTCCCATCTTCTCTCCCCGCAAAGCCGATCAGGGCGACTGCTCTGGGAGAAAAGGGCTGTGTAGACA
>JBOGLY010000065.1:0-9908 GCA_050746425.1 Acidobacteriaceae bacterium | reverse complement strand
CCGGCAACATGGAAGTGATCCTCGACCGCAAACTGGTCGACAAGCGTGTTTTCCCGGCGATCGACATACAACGCTCGGGCACGCGCAAGGAAGAACTGCTGATCCCCAAGGATGAATTGCAGCGCATCTGGCTGGTCCGCAAGGTGCTGAACCCGTTGTCGCCGGTCGAGGCGATGGAATTACTCGTCGACAAGCTCGGCAAGGCGCGCAACAATTCGGAATTCCTGCAAAACATGAACGCGCTATAGCGAACGACTGCGCCGGATGTGGTGCTATCTGGAACCGGAAGATGGGCGCTGCGACAATCTTCGATCCGAGGACCTGCGGCCCCCAACGAACGCGAAGCCAGCTTCTCAAGTCGCTTGCGAGCAAAAGCTGTAGCCTGAGCGAAGCGAATCTCTCTACTTGTCGTTTCACAAACAGAGACAGATCATTCGCTTCGCTGGTTGACGAACCGGGCTGGACCTTCGCTCCACGCCAATTGCAGAATTGCCCTGGAACAAAAAGTACTCTAACGTCCTGCTGTGGCGACCTTCAAATCGACCTCAGGCTCGGGTTGAGATCCCTTCGGTGGCTCGCCGCTTCCGATGCGCATGCCGTAAAACGAGCGGTACACGAAAAAGAACGAAATGGCGAAGAATATCGCGGCAAGCACGTGCGTCAAAATCGGGTTGGTAGCGGAAAGTTGGACCGCTAACTCGACAGCAAGCAGGCCAAAGAGCGTGGTGAACTTGATGACCGGATTGAGGGCCACCGCGGCTGTGTCCTTGAATGGATCGCCCACCAGATCGCCAACCACCGTCGCCTCATGCAATGCCGTTCCCTTTTCTCGCAAATCGACTTCAACGATCTTTTTGGCGTTGTCCCAAGCTCCTCCCGCATTGGCCAGAAAGATGGCTGCGTAGAGGCCGAAGATGGCGATCGAGATCAGATACCCGATAAAGAAGAAAGGATCCAGGAAGGCAAAAGCCAACGCAACGAAAAACAGCGAGAGGAAGATGGTCAGCATCCCACTTTGCGCATAACGGGTACAAATCGCCACCACTTTCTTGCTGTCTTCGGTGGAAGCCTTCGTGGTCCCTTCAATGTGGATGTTCCTCTTGATGAATTCCACGGCACGGTAGGCGCCTGTGGTGACTGCCTGGGTCGAAGCGCCGACAAACCAGTAAATCACGGCGCCGCCCGTCACCAGGCCGAGTAGAAAAGGAGCGTGGAGCAGGGAAAGCTTCGACACATTTTCGGTCAGAGAGTTGGTCAGCGCCATAATGGTGGCGAAGATCAGGGTGGTGGCACCGACGACCGCTGTGCCAATCAGCACCGGCTTGGCGCTGGCCTTGAAAGTATTGCCCGCGCCGTCGGCCGCTTCCAGCATCTTTTTGGCGCGTTCAAAATCCACATTCACGCCGTATTGCTTTTTCACTTCCTCCTGTACGCCCGGTTCATTCTCGATCAGCGACAGCTCGTAAATGGACTGAGCATTGTCCGTCACCGGCCCAAAAGAATCGACTGCGATTGTTACCGGTCCCATGCCGAGGAATCCGAAAGCAACCAGGCCGAAGGCGAACATCGGCGACGCCAGAATTATATTGTCGAAGCCCGAAGTGCTGACGCCGTAGCCAATGCCCATTAGAATGATGATCGCCAATCCCAGGTAGTAGGCCGAATAATTCCCGGAGACAAATCCGGAAAGAATTCCCAGAGCGGCTCCGCCCTCCCTTGCCGACGCTACCACCTCTTTTACGTGACGGGCCGTGGTGGAAGTAAACACCTTGACAAGCTCCGGTATCAGAGCGCCCGCCACCGTTCCGCAGGAAGTGATGGTCGCAAGTTTCCACCACAACGTGGGATCCCCGCCCAACTGGGCCAGCAGAATATAGGTGACGGGATAGGTCACGGCGATCGTAACGATCGAGGTGATCCATACGAGCGAGGTGAGCGGCGACTCGAAGTTCATTTCCTCCGCTCTGCCGTAGCGCGCTCTGGAAATCAGCTGGTTTAAGTAATAGCCAATGACAGCGGCCACCAGCATGGCCACGCGGACCGCGAAAAGCCATACCAGCAACTGCACTCCAGTGATGGCGTTCTTCGCGCCCAGAATGATGAATGCGATTAGGGCAACCTGGACCACGCCATAGGTCTCAAAGCCGTCGGCGGTGGGACCGACTGAGTCGCCGGCGTTGTCTCCCACGCAGTCTGCAATCACGCCGGGGTTGCGGGCATCGTCCTCTTTGACATGGAAGACGATTTTCATCAGGTCCGCGCCGATGTCGGCAATTTTTGTGAAAATGCCGCCGGCAAGACGAAGTACCGCTGCGCCGAGCGATTCGCCGATTGCAAAGCCGATGAAACACGGCCCGGCATAAGCACCTGGGACGAAGAGAATGATGCTGAACATGAGCAGCAGTTCGACCGAGATCAGCATCATGCCGATGCTCATGCCAGCCTTCAGCGGAACGTTGAATGCGCGATACGGATTGCCGCCGAGCGATGCATAGGCGCCGCGCGAATTCGCAAGCGTGTTCACCCGGATGCCAAACCACGCCACAAAGTAGCTGCCTGCCATTCCCAGAATGCTAAAGCCAAGGATGATGACCACCTGCGCGGCGCTGAAGTGAAGCAGTGCGCCGAAATACACCAGGATAACGACCGCAATGAAACACCAAAGCAGGAGCAGGAACTTCCCCTGGTGGATGAGATAGGTTTTCGAAGTCTCCCAGATCAATTGCGACACTTCCTTCATCGACCGATGCGCCGGCAGGCCCTTCAGATGGACGTACATGAAAAGGCCGAAGATAATTCCCAGGATGCAAAAGATAGGCCCGTACAGCAGCAGGCTGTGGCCGTCGATCCCGGTTGGTCCAAAAAATCGGACCTGACTCAAATCCGGGAGCTTCAGATTGGCCTCGCCGCCGGCCGCGGCCACAGGTGCGGCGACAGCCGAGCCTTCACAGAGCAGGACCAGAGCCGCAACGGCTCCGGCGAATCTGGCCCAGCGCGATGGAAATAAATTGCTCTTTATTCTACCTTTGGCGTCCGCCAGTCCGGTTGGGGCGGCGATTCGCATTTCCGATGTACCGGCAAAGGCGCGGCAGAGACAATGCGCAAACATCCATGCCGCGGACAACGATAAAACGCTTACAACGATGAAAAACCATACCGGTGCAATTACAGTCACAAAGTCCTCCTATAGGACGGTGAAGCCAATTCTGGTGGGTGCGATATGTCCGATCTGTCTGACGGAACGCCGCAGTATATCACCGGCATTCGCGGGTTGGAACCTGACGTGTAGCGCAGCCATCTGGTGGATATTCTTCGTTCCGATGCCCACATGTCAACAAAAAAACCTTTCAACGGGTGGATTTTTCGTCTTCCGTCCTAAAGCTGGAACCGAATCGATCCCTCCGGCGTATCTTCGCATGGAACCACAGAATAAGATCGGGACACAAGGGGGTCCGATATGTATTGCAGCAAATGTGGTCAACCAGTTGGAGCGCAGCCTTACTGCCCCGGTTGCGGCGCGCCCACTGGGGTTGCCGGCGTCCCGCCGCAAGCAGTCGTTGGAATGCCACCGCAGCCAGGTTTCCCCGCCCGGATGCCGTTTTCATTTTCGAGAATCGCCCGCCATGTCCGCACGCTCGGGATTCTCTGGATTGTCTTCGCCATCTATACCGTGGTCACATGGCTGCTGGTGTTGCCGTTTCTGCACATGGCGTTCGGCGGCGGCTCCTGGATGGGGAACTCGATGCGCGGCTCCGAATTATGGATCTATGGATTTCATCCTGGCGGATGGTTGCTGCATATCATCACCATCGCCGTGATCGTCCGGGCCCTCCTGTCGCTGGCCGTCGGAATTGCCCTGCTGACCCGCCAGCCCTGGGGCCGCGTCTTTGCCATCATTATTGCCGTGCTGACCCTGATTAAGCCGATCCTGGGTACCATCCTCGCGATCTATACCCTGTGGGTCCTGCTGGAGCGGGACGCCGGCGAAAACTACGCGCAACTGGCAGCCCAGCGACAAGCCTTCCCGCCGCCAGCGGGTTCGTCATTGTGATTTCTGAAACGTAACGACTGCCGCCCAACGTACAGTAACAGGAAAACTGGCCTAAGTGCGCTTCCCGATCCGATCAGAATCTTGTCGCTCCCACGATAGAATCAGACCCAGCATGGATTTTCCTCTGATAAGAATGCGGCGCCTGCGGCGGTCGGAGCCGATGCGCTCCCTGGTGCGCGAAACCCGCCTGCATCCCGGCGCGCTGATCGCCCCGCTGTTCATCTGCACCGGCGAAGGCGTTCGTCGCGCCATCTCCTCCATGCCCGGCGTTTTCAATCTATCGATCGATGAAGCCGTCAAGGACGCCACCGAAGCTGCCAAACTCGGCATTGGCGGATTTCTGCTCTTCGGGCTGCCGGAAAAAAAGGACGAGCAGGCCAGCGGCGCGTGGGATAACAACGGAATTGTGCAGCAGGCGCTTCGCGCCATGAAGCGCGAACGCGCTCTCGACTCCACCTTGCTGATCGCCGATGTTTGCCTGTGCGAGTACATGTCGCACGGTCATTGCGGCATCGTGCGCCAGACCGCGAACGGCGGCCATGAAATCGAAAACGATGCGAGCGTTAAGCTGATCGCGAAGACCGCGGCATCTCTTGCCCAGGCCGGCGCGGACATTGTTGCGCCCTCCGATATGATGGACGGCCGCGTCGGGGCCATTCGCGCCGCGCTCGATCAGGCCCAACTGCACGACACGCCCATCCTTTCCTACGCGTCCAAGTTCGCCTCTGCTTTCTACGGGCCATTTCGCGAGGCTGCCGATTCCGCGCCCCAGTTCGGCGACCGCCGCAGCTACCAGATGGATGGAGCGAACCCTCGCGAAGCCATGCGCGAAATTGAACTTGATCTGGCTGAAGGCTCAGACATGATCCTGATGAAACCCGCTATGCCCTATTTGGACATTATTCGCGAGGCGCGCGACCGATTCGACGTTCCCCTCGGTGCATATCAGGTCTCCGGAGAATATGCCATGTTGCAGGCCGCGTTTGAGAAGGGCTGGCTCGACCGCGATCGCGCCATGCTGGAATCGCTGGTCTCCATTCGCCGCGCCGGTGCCGACTTCATCGTCACCTACTTCGCAAAAGAAGCGTCAAAATTGCTGTAGGCGGAGCCTAGCGAGATTTCTGCCGCAGGCTTGCTTATCGGTTTACCATTTGCTGAAGGCGCTCTGGGTAACGTGCCCCCTGTACCTCGATTTTTGAAACTGCATTCTCGATATGTCTGAGGTCGGCAGAGGTGAGTTGAACATCCGCCGCTCCCAGATTTTCTTCCAAACGGTGCAACTTGGTCGTGCCGGGGATGGGCACGATCCACGGCTTTTGTGCAAGCAGCCAAACCAGCGCAATCTGCGCGCGCGTGGCATGCTTCTGTTCCGCAATATCCCCCAACACTTCCACGAGCTTGTGATTCGCCTTCAGATTCTCTTCTTCAAATCGAGGAACGACTTTGCGGAAATCGTCATCGGCAAACGTGGTGTTCCGATCGATTGCGCCTGTAAGGAAGCCTTTTCCGAGCGGACTGAACGGCACAAAACCGATGCCGAGTTCCTCCAACGTGGGTAGAATCTCCTGCTCGGGTTCTCGCCACCACAAGGAATATTCGCTCTGCAACGCAGTCACCGGCTGAACGACATGCGCGCGCCGAATCGTCTGCGCTCCGGCCTCCGACAACCCGAAGTGCTTCACCTTGCCTTCCTTGATCAAGTCTTTCACTGCTCCAGCGACGTCTTCGATAGGAACGACTGGGTCAACCCGATGCTGATAGAACAGATCGATAGAATCGGATCTGAGCCGCTTGAGCGCGGCCTCTGCGACCTCCCGTATGTGCACGGGCTGGCTGTTCAGGCCTGCTTGAGGCCTTCCGCTTTCAAAGCCGAATTTGGTCGCAATCGTCACATGGTTCCGAAACGGAGCGAGCGCTTCGCCAACAACCTCTTCATTCACGAACGGACCGTATGCTTCCGCAGTGTCGAAGAATGTGACACCGCGATCGAATGCAGCACGGATGAGCGAAATCGCCCTCTCCTTTTCAGTGGCAGGGCCGTAGCCAAAGCTCAATCCCATGCAGCCGAAGCCGAGAGCTGAAACCTCAAGATTGCTTTTCCCTAATGTGCGTTTTTGCATGACTATCCCTCTTGCTCAAACTCCGTCAACGGGAGTTTCCTTCAATTAGAGTGGCGATCGACGAGTTCCGATGCACGGAAAACTCAAGCTTCATCAATGATTGTATTGCTGCGAAGGTGGAAGCTAACGGACCAGCGGACTCTCCCAAACACGACGAAGCAATTCCTTGAGTTGAGCGAAATCCCTGGAACCGAGCTCGGCGCGCCATTCGCGCTCGATCGCGCGGAGCACCTCCAGAGCCTGTGCATACGCGGCGTGCCCGCGCTTCGTAAAGCGGACAATTCGCGCACGGCTCTGGTTTGGCGCGTCGGACCGGACCAAATATCCGAGATTTTCGAGACTCCCGAGCAGGCGGTTCATGGCCTGCTTGCTGATTGCGGCGCGCTCGGCGAGAACGCCGGGGCGAACCCCATCGGGGCCCGGAAATCGGAATAGCGCCATGTGCGGCAGGGTGAGCCCGTTAAAGCCCGCATCATTCAGATCGTGGATGATGCGCCGGTGAATGGCCTCGGCCGGAACGCGTAGCAGCGCGCCGATGAGCATATCCTTGGTTTTGACCGGTGAATTTTCCTGCAAATGACTCATTGACACTCCCAGTAAACTATGTTTACCATAATCTTGTAGTAAACGAAGTTTACCACAAGGAGAAGCAAAATGACACTACATGCCGTCGACCTGTTCGACCATTTTTCTGACGCGGCCGTATTGGGAGTTTCCCACCAAACCGCGATGCAGGCCGCCAGCGGCGCGAAGGGGACCGCGACCCTGCCGCAGCGCAACCAGGTGAAGTATGTTCCCCGGGGAGCCGGTGCAGCCTACTGGGGCCCCGGCGAGCTGATGACGTTTGTCATCACCGGCGAGGAGACAGGCGGCGCGTTCTTCATGGCGGAGATTTCTGTCGCGCCGGGCGGAGGCACACCGCCGCACATCCACCACCGCGAGGACGAATCGTTCCACCTGCTCGAAGGCACGCTGACGATGCAAGTGGGCGGGGATACAATCGCTGCAGCGGCTGGGGATTTTGTATTCCTTCCCCGCGAAATCGCTCATTCGTTTACGAACACCGGCGACGGCTATGCGAAGGCGCTGGTCTTAACCACTCCGGCGGGCCTTGAGGGCTTTTTTTCGGAAGTGTTCGAGCCTGCTGCGGATCGTTCCGCGCCGCCGCCGTCTATCAGCAACGAGTTGATCGGCCGGGCGCTCGCCGCTGCCCCCAGGTACGGAATGGAGCTTCTTGCCCCGGCATAAGGGGTTCCATCGGAATCCGCGAAACGATCTATGAACGAAGCGATGTACAAAAGGAGATCTCCATGGCACTGCAATCGATCGATCTATGCATCAATCCTGCCGACGAAACGATCCGCCTGGGTCCGCTCGCGGTTCGCTTTCTCGTCACCGGTGAGAATTCGTCTGGCACGGTCGCGGTCTTTGAGGTATTTGTCCCCGCCGCGCAGCGCCTGATGGCACCGGCGCACAGCCACGACCACTACGAGGAGACGGTCTACGGCATCGAAGGCGTATTGACGTGGACTGTGGACGGCAAGCCGATCGACGTGGGACCGGGGCAGGCGCTCTGCATTCCGCGGGGTGCCGTTCACCGCTTTGACAACAACCGTACCGAAGACGTGAAGATTCTGTGCGTGGCCACACCCGCAGCAATTGACCCGCAGTATTTCCGCGAAGCTGCGGAAGCAGTCCGTGCAGCGGCCGGCGGACCACCGGATCGAACGAGGATGGTAGAGATCATGCTCCGCCATGGCCTGAGACCAGCACCGCCGCCCCTGGCATAATGGCCGCGATGCGTCGAGCCAAGCAATCGCCGGGGGAACCAGGCTGTCTGCCGATTGGTGAAATCTGGTTTACCAGAGCCTGAGCTTGAGAGAGGTCGCCGCGGCGACCGAGTCAAACAGGTTTGCGCGGCTAACCTGGAGCTTTGATCGCGTACGGCTACTCCTTCGCAATAAATGCCGCAGCTTCCTATAATAGAGGCAGGCGGCGCACCCGCCGCAGCGAGGGAGACCCATGAGCACCGTGACCCATCCCGGAACAAAATCATCTTCATCGGCGGCCGAAAAAAGTGCCGAGCAAAACGCTCTGCTGTTCGAATACAGTTCCGCCGCCGATCCCGTCTCCTCCGGCAGCGTGCCCGCGATTCCATACGCCGAATTTCCCAGCGACCTTTACGCCGCCGGACCGAGCCGCATCATCCCGCTCGATCTGTCTCAGGCGTTGAAGTGTCCGGCGCCGGCCACCACTCCTTCGCTGGCCTCAAGCTTTGTGCGCATTCAAGCCGGCGACACGCTGGAGACACGCGCCAACGCGACCTCGGAACTGTTCTACGTAATTCGCGGCAAAGGCGCGTCCACCGCTGGCGATGAACAGATCGCCTGGTCGCGGGGAGAGTTTTTCACCCTCCCCGGCGGCGGTGCGCGGCATCGCGCCGAGGAAACCTCCGCGCTCTATTGGGTGAACGATCAGCCGCTGCTCAACTACCTGGGAGTGGAGCGCAAGCAGCCACGCTTTCGCCCCGCCCACTACACCCGCGCCCATCTCGCGGAAGCCTTGGAGCGCGCCGCCAACGATCCCGCCGCCGCGACACGAAGCCGCATCAGTCTGATTCTCGGCAATCCGCAATGTATTCAGACGATGACCATCACGCACGTCCTGTGGGCCATGTACGGCCTGATCGAGCCCAACACGCGCCAGTTGCCGCACCGCCATCAGTCGGTCGCGGTCGATCTGATCATCGACGCGCAGCCGGGTTGCTACACCCTGGTCGGCGCAGAGCTGGATCGCGACGGCAACATCAAAAATCCTACCCGCGTTGATTGGAAATCCGGGGCTGCCTTCGTCACCCCGCCCGGTTACTGGCATGAGCATCGCAATGAGTCCAGCGCGCGCGCCTACCTAACGCCCATCCAGGATGCCGGCCTGCACACCTACCTGCGCACTCTCGACATCACGTTCTATAAGGATGACGATTAGCGAGATTCCATGTGGGTGCCCCAGGTCTCGATCTTGAGACCTGGGATTGCAAACTGGCACGATTTCTTTTGCTCGTCGTCCACAAGTCCTCGATTCCCCCGTCGAACTCAAGGGTGCAGGCCGGCTTTCGACAGCATTGCGAGGAACTGACGCTGGCTGCACTGGTCCATGGACTGAGCGACGAGCTTGCCGTCGCGGTCGAAGACAAAGCTCTTCGGGATGCCCGTGATGTGGAATTGCTTGAAGACTTTGCCATCACTATCTAGCAGAACGGCCAGATGATAACCGGTGGCGTTGATTAGCGATGCAACCTTGAAAGGGTTTTCATTCGTGATGGAGAGGACAACGAGGCCCTGCGATTGAAAGTGGGTGTAGATGGTGTCCAGATCTGGCATCTCAACGCGACACGGTGGGCACCATGTTGCCCAGAAGTTCACGAGAACGATCTTTCCGTGAAGCTCGGAGAGCGTGACCTTCTTGCCGTGCAGGTCCTTGAGGGTGAAGTCGGCCTTCTCGATTTCCGCATCTTTGGCCGAAAGCATCTGCTCAGCTTGGGCAAGACGAGCGTCGTTCAGATTCGTGGCGACATGCCCGTACCGGACGTATTTGGCGAGATCCAGGTAAGGCATGGGAAGCTTATTTTTCTTCTCCGGCAATGGATATTGCGATAGCGACTGCGATAGCGTATCGGCGACTGCCTGCAATAGCTCCTGGCTTGGATCGGCTTCGGTTGCCAGGTGCGAGAGGGCATC
>JBOGLY010000064.1:0-10061 GCA_050746425.1 Acidobacteriaceae bacterium | reverse complement strand
ATTCACTGCCCTCAACACAAAAGAGAGGACACAGCTACGCGAATTTTTTGCCGGATGGGGAAAGGCAATGCTGCGCATCCTGCGTCCCGGCGGCCATGTCTTGATCGCAAGCAACGCTTTCTTGTCTCAACTCGTTTTCAGCGCCTTAATCCATGGAGGTCTTGAATTTCGAGGTGAATTGATTCGCGTCGTCCGCACCCTTCGCGGGGGTGACAGGCCGAAGAACGCGGAGCAAGAATTCCCAGATGTGTCTTCTTTGCCGCGAGGCTGCTATGAGCCCTGGGGATTGTTTCGAAAACCTTTCTTGCCTGGAATGAAAGTGAGCGATTGCCTGCGGGAATTTCAAACCGGCGGCCTGCGCAGGTACCCGGACGGCTTGCCCTTTTCAGATGTGCTGTTCAGCGAACGGACGCCTCGCAACGAGCGTGAAATCGCCGATCATCCAAGTCTGAAACCACAGTCATTGTTGCGACGGCTCGTCTACGCCTCGCTGCCATTGGGCAAAGGAATTGTGCTGGATCCTTTTAGCGGCTCCGGTTCGACGATTGCAGCCGCCACGGCTATGGGACTTTCAGGGTTAGGCATCGAGAAAAATGCTGCATATTACGAGATGAGTGCCGCAGCCGCGCCGCGACTGGCCGAATTGAAAATTGCTCTTGGACAAAAGCAGCAATTTGAACTTGCCTTCGATTTATGACCTTCGTTACGAAGAGGCTCGAATATCGGCATCTCTATATATCCAGTTGGCGATCATTTTCTTTAGGCCTGTATCCGTAACGCTTGCGGTAATTGTCCGCCGACTTGTTTTGGAACGGCCCGCGAACAACCAATCGGTCTTCTTTAACTCTGCTCCAAGCACCATGCGAAATTTGAACGGCGTCGGTTCTTTACCTTTTAACTCATCGGTCGGGCGGTTGCTGGTGAACACAAAAACCATGAGCCATGTGTCTTCTGGATTATGTCCTTGCCAATTCTTCAGATAGCGGGATCCCTTGACCTCAATACCTTGGCTGCTGTGCTGGCACAAATTCTTGTCGAACATTCCAGTTGGGATTAAATCTGGGTGGCCATTGTGGTAAGCATTTTTGACCAACGTCGCGCAATATTTCGGAATTGAGGAGACAACGAATTCTCCAACGATGCTGCTAAAATTTGCCGGCATCAGCATGGTTTCCAGCCGGGGCAGCTTGCGCGCGTACATTTGCTCATTCACGATCTGCAGCCAATTCTGGAACTCTTCCATTGACTTCTTGATGTGCTCTGGCGTACATCCGAATGGGATCTTTGCAGCAGGGTTAAATCCTTCAGGGTCTATGGGAGACGGTCGACAGGCTGCTCGTTCAAGGATGGGGTCAGACATCAATCCCTGATCCTAACATTCACTCTAGCTGTGAAGTTTCAATAGGTTGTCCATTCGATCAAGAACTGAGAAGCTGATTGTGCAAACAAGCCAGTTTCAAAGGAGACCGAATGGACTACCACCATAATGCCAGACTCGTGATTCAGCAACGAGAGGAATTGGCCCGATATGTTCTTTTCCAGGGATGCACGCGGAAGCTGGCCGCGGCCAGCTTCCGCGTGAGCGCCAAGACTGCCGGCAAGTGGGTCCGGCGCTTCCAGGAGGGCGGGTTGGAGGCGCTTCGGGACCGGAGTTCGCGGCCACGCCGCTGCTATCGGCCAACCTCCGCCACTCTAGTAGAAAACGTGCTGGCCCTTCGTCGGCTGCGCTGGAACGGCTGGCGCATTGCGCGCGAGTTGCACTTGAGCCGCGCCACCGTCAGCCGCCTCCTTGCTCGCCACGGCATGAACCGGCTGCGCTCTCTCGATCCTCCGCCGCCGGTGGTCCGCTACGAACACAAGCATCCCGGCGATCTGATCCACTTCGATATCAAACGCCTGGCCCGCATCGTCAAGCCCGGCCATCGCATCCACGGCGACCGCCGCCTGGAGTCGCGCGGCGCTGGATGGGAGTATCTGCACATCGCCATCGACGACCACTCCCGCATCAGCTTCGCCGCCATCCTGACCGATCAGACCCATCGCTCGGCCATTCGCTTCTTCCTCATGGCCCGCGCCCACTACGCCCGCTTTGGCATCTCCATTCGCCGCCTGCTCACCGACAACGGCAGCTGCTATCGCGATTGGCGCTTCGCCAAAACTCTCTATCAACAGCACATCAAACAGCGCTTCACCCGGCCCTACACTCCGCGCACCAACGGCAAAGCCGAACGCTTCATTCAAACCGCGTTGCGCGAGTGGGCCTACGCCCGTTCCTACCAAAACTCACTGGAACGCCAACAGCAACTCGATCTCTGGCTGCACGATTACAACTTTCATCGCCCTCATGCCAGCCTCAACCTCAACCCTCCCGTCAGCCGCTCCGGTCTGTCGAGGAACAACCTATTGAGCCTCCACATCTAGCGCTGTGTGAAACCCGTTGCGTCCCAGCGCTGATAGACTGGTACGCCAGAAGCGCGCGTAATAAGTTTTGTTCCACGCGTTCCGGTCCGAGGAAATAAATGAATACTCCAAAAAGGATGAGTTCGTTTTTGTGTTTTGTTGTGGCGCTGCTGATTGCTCCCGCATTTCTCGGCGCCCAGCAACCCAATTCCTCCTCAACCGCAACGGCGCAACAATCGACCGGGAAGCCATTGTTCCGCTGGCAGCAGGTCATGATTCCTATGCGCGATGGCGTGCATCTCCAGACTGTCATTCTGACCCCCGTCGATCAAAAAGGCCCCCTGCCAATCCTGCTGCAACGCACGCCATATGGCATCCCCGACAAAGCGCCCGCAAAGATGCCGCCGGCCTTGAAGGAGTTGGCGAACGACGGCTACATCTTTGTGTTTCAGAATCTGCGCGGAAGGTTCAAGTCCGAGGGCGTATTTCTACTTTCCTCCTATGCTGACTTGAAAAACCCCAAGGCAGTGAATGAAACCACCGATGCCTACGACACCATTGGGTGGCTGGTCACAAATGTTCCGAATAACAATGGCCGGGTGGGAATCTGGGGCGTCTCTTACCTGGGGTTGACTGCGGGTATGACGCTGCTCGATCCGAACCCGGCGCTGAAGGCGGTCAGTGAGCAGGCCGCGCCGGTTGATCAGTGGATGAACGACGACATGCATCGCTATGGGGCCCTGCGCGAGAGTTATGCCTTTGAATATTCCGTAATGGAGCAGGCCAGCAAGACGGAAAACACGCATTTCGCGTTCAACAAATACGACACGTATCAGTGGTATCTCGATCTCGGTCCGCTGAGCAATGCCAACGCAAAGTATCTCCACGGCTCTATTCCGTTCTGGAATTCGATGATGGAGCATCCAAACTACGACACCTTCTGGAAACGGGAAGCGTGGGTGAATCATTTGCACGCCTCGACTGTGCCCAACCTGAACGTCGCTGGCTTCTGGGACCAGGAAGATCCCTGGGGGCCATGGCAGATTTTCCGTCATGCGCTGCAGCACGACCCAGATCATACGGATTACATTGTGGCCGGTCCATGGTTTCATGGGCAGTGGCAGCATCCCAGCGCGACGAGCATCGGATTGATTCCCTACGGCGGCCACGATACGGCGGTTGAGTTCCGCAAAATTATTGAGGCGCCGTTCTTCCGTTACTATCTCCACGGCGAGGGACAAAAGCCGGATTGGCAGGCGACCACTTTCCAGGCGGGATCGAACACCTGGCACACCTACCGCACATGGCCGCCGAAAAACGAAAAGCCGGAGAACTTGTACCTTCATGCGGACGGCACGCTTTCCTTCACTGCGCCGGAGCCGAGCGAGAGCGGCAACCCACATCGCCAATACGTCTCCGATCCGGCGAATCCCGTTCCGTATCGCGCCCGTCCCATTTCTCCCACATATCCCGGCGGCGACTGGCCAGCCTGGGAAGTTTCCGATCAGCGATTCGCCGATCATCGTCCCGACGTTCTCACGTTTGTGGGCGCGCCGCTCGAACATGACCTGACCGTTACCGGACCGCTCGCCGCCGACCTGTTCGCTTCCAGCTCCGGAACGGACAGCGACTTCATCGTGAAGCTGATCGATGTTTATCCCGAAGATGCGCAGAAGCACGAGTGGAATCCAAACACCGGCCCGAAGCCCGGCCAGTACGCGAAATCGCTGAACGGATATGAATTGCCGATTGCGATGGAAGTGCGGCGCGGGCGCTTCAACAAAAGCTATGAGCATCCGCACCCGTTAACGCCCAACAAACCTGAGGAATGGCGCATTCCGCTGCGCGATCGAGATTATGTTTTCCTGAAGGGACATCGTTTGATGGTGCAGATTCAATCGACATGGTTCCCGCTGATCGACCGCAATCCGCAGAAATTCGTGCCGAGCATCTATCAGGCCAAAGTGACCGATTTTGTGAAGGCGACCGAGCGCATCTATTGCTCGCCGAAGCTGCCTTCGCACCTTGTGCTGCCAATCATGCAATGATGCGAACTCCATTGCAAGGCGCTAAAACGGCCGCAGGCGGATAAAAATATTGATCCCGATCGGATCGGAACCGTAAATCGGCTTCAGCGGAGCGCCCACGCCATATATCGTAAATTGCGATCCGATTGCCGAGGCCAAATGCGGCGCCAGGTTAAATTCGCGATCGTATCCAAAGGTGTAAGCCTGCACATGGGTCAACGGCGACTCCGAAAAGCCCTGCGGCAAACCGTGCTCCCCAATCAATAGCTCATTCGATCGTCCGGCGTTTTCCATACGAGTCCACGCGTAGTTGCGAGCGAGGAAGCGCAGCGTCGATTCCAGAAGGTAGCTGTTCTCCTTTCGATTGTCCGGGATGGACCGTGTTCGTCCCCAGAGAGCGGTGCTGGCCCAGTTGCCGCCGCGCAGGAGGCGGTTGTACATGATGGAAGCGGTGGCGCGAGACTGATTTTCACTGGGGAATAGCTGTTCCGGGCTGGTCAGCCTGCCGTAGGAATATTGCGCGCTCCAATTTTGCCCCGGCTGAAGGGTGAGTCGAGTCGACCACGAATCCATGGTTCCCTGGTCGATGTTCCAGCGAAATTCATCCGGCTCGCGACCATGGAAGCCGCTGGCCTCGATCCGCGCGATTTTGTATGTAACGCCGATGGTCGCAACATCGTCGGCGATATGCGTTGAATCTTCCTGGTGGTGGCCCAATGCGCCCACTGGATTTTCCGAGGCCGAAGCGCGATGCGGATACGCTGTTGGACCGAGGGCCGGGTCGCCGACTGGAGCCGCATAAAACGAGAACAACGTGTGTCGCCTGAGTTTCCAGTCATACAGAACAGCGAGTTCCATAAAAAAATCGTGTGGGTGCTGACCGTCCGCGATAGGCACGCCGAACGCGGTTTCTCCTTGCTGAAACAGCAGCGGGTAGCGCCGGTCCGTCACGGTCGCCGGTTCCAGGCTGAACATGGCGCGCAGAGTCAGCGGACCCGGACCGAGCTTGCGCTGCGCCATGGGCATGAACCAGTTGGTCGAGAAGAATTTGTCGCCGCCGCGCGGGCTGGTCTGCTGTTCATCCGTGATGAACCCGTTGGCATGAAACATCAACATCCAGCGCCCGCGCATTGTCATCATCATGGGCATGGGCGTGGAGTTTGGCTCGGCGCTCGTTCCAGAAGCCGCATGGCGCATAATTTCATTTCGAAATGTGCTCGGAGATCCGAGATTCATTCCCGGCATCTCGCCGGCGTCCATCTTTTGCATGGACTGGCCATATGACGGCCCGTCCTGCGAAATGCCGTTTCCGGAAATTTGCTGCGCCGCTATCGATCCGGCGAAGGAAAGCAGCAAAATGGTCAGCGCAAAATACTTCATCATCCGGCCGTCACCCAAGCTGTCCATAGCTGATGACGCAATCGTATTCCAAGCGGACCAAGCCTTCTTTCTGGTTCTGCGCGAACAGCGCTGCGATCTCCTGTTGCAGTCGCGGATAGCGCGGATGCCCTTTCCCCGGCATGTAAGAAGACGAGAGAACACGTCCCTGCAGCCCCTCCAGATCGAGAACCTGTGCGTTGCCCAGCGATCGCCGACACATTGGCGAGGGCGAAAAGAATTTGCGAAGACGATCTTCGGTAAGGTGTGCGCTTTGCACCTTGCGATAATCGGTCCCGAATTCATTCAGGATGGCTTCATATCCATCGTGCAATCCGTCTCCGCTTCTTCGACGATGGTTGTAGGCCACCACGCACCATCCATGCGGACGAAGGATTCGCGCGAACTCGGCACGCGTCTTTTGCAAATCGAACCAGTGCATTGCCTGGCCGACCGTCACCATATCCACGCTGTGTTCGGCAAGGCCGGTCGCTTCCGCCGTTCCATCCATGCATTGCAGACCGGGATAAATTTCCTCAAGTGTCGCGCAGGCTCCTCGCATCCGCGTATTCGGTTCAACCGCAACCACCCGATTGCCGTGCGCCAGAAATATTTCCGCCAGCAAGCCCGTACCGGCGGCGATGTCCACAATTTTTGTATCAACGGAGAGATCGCAGTCGCGCCGCAGCTGATCCACAATCGCCGCCGGATAACGCGGACGATAACGCCTGTAATCGTCGACCCGACTGGTAAAGCGATCGCTTGCCGTCAATCCCATTCGGCCAATCTCCCTAGTGCGATTTAGACAGATTTGTCATTCCGAGAGGAGCGCAGCGAAGTCGAGGAACCTGCCGTTTGCCGGTAAACGCGAGGTCCTTCGCTTCCCACCGCAAGCCGCGCCAAAAAATGCGCGTCGGGGCCCCGGGTTTCGCTCGGGATGATATTTGCGGTTTATGAGAAAACCTCTACCGTTCCACTGCCATGGCGACAGAGTTGCCGCCGCCCAGGCACAACGCTGCCACGCCTTTTTTCACATCGCGGCGCATCATTTCGTAGATCAGCGTAATCAACACACGCACGCCGCTGGCGCCGATGGGATGACCGATCGCGACCGCCCCGCCATTCACATTCACTTTGCTGAGGTCGAGTCCCAGCTCGCGCGACACGCCCAGCGCCTGCACCGCAAAGGCCTCGTTCAATTCGAACAGATCGACCTCATCGCGCTGCCAGCCGGCCTTCTGCAACACTTTTCGGATGCCGGTCACCGGCGCCATCATCACCCATTTCGGCTCAACCCCGCTGCTGGCCTGGGCGCGAATGTGCACCATCGGTTTCAAGCCGAGCGACGAAGCCCTTTCCGCCGACATCACGATCACCGCCCCCGCTCCATCATTGACGCCAGGTGCATTGCCCGCTGTCACGGTTCCATCTTTCTTGAACGCTGGCTTCAATTTCCGCAGCGCCTCCAGAGTCGTGTCCTCACGCACGGACTCATCGTGGCGGAATAAAATCGGTTCGCCGCCTCGTTTCTTCGCCGGAATTTCGACCGCCACAATCTGCGCATCGAACCGGCCATCCTTCTGCGCCGCGGCCGCCTTGCGGTGGGAGTTGAGCGCGTACTCGTCCTGCGCTTCACGAGTGATGGAATATTTTTCGGCGACGTTCTCCCCGGTCATCCCCATGTGGTAATCGTTGTACACGTCCCACAGGCCATCCTTCACCATGCTGTCGACGGCCTTGCTGTCGCCCATGCGAAATCCTTTGCGCGCGTCAGGCAACAGATAGGGCGCGTTGCTCATCGACTCCATGCCACCGGCGACGACAACTTCAGCATTGCCGGTCTGGATTGCCTGCGCCGCCAGAGCGATCGCCTTCAGTCCTGATCCGCAAACTTTATTTACCGTGAAGGCGCTCACCTCGGGTGCGAGGCCGCCAAAGATGGCCGCCTGCCGCGCTGGATTTTGTCCCAGGCCCGCTGACACAACATTGCCCATGATGCATTCATCGACCGACGCGGGATCGATGCCGGCGCGCTTTACCGCTTCCCGCACCACAATCGCGCCCAACTGAGCGGCGGTGAAATCGGCGAGCGAGCCGAGAAATTTACCGACCGGCGTGCGGACCGCGGAAACAATGACGATGTCTTCCATGCACTCACTCCAAATTCTCAAAATGCAAACTGGCGATAACAAAAAAGTATACGGCCCTGCAGTCGCGCCTGGCGTGGTCGATCTTTCCGCGCAACGTCTTCACACGGCGACATGCGATCGACGTGCGATTTGGACCGCTCCATAAAACTTATATCGCGCGACTTTTCTTCTCACGCGCTCTCCCTCCTCCTCCGAAAACTTCCTCATTCGAAAAACTTGCGCTTGCATGGTCACAAAAAAAATTGGTCGGAATGCAATTTTTTTCTTGACTTTAATTTTGCGTAAAACTATACCTTCGTGTAACTGCGGTAGCACACTGCAGTTCTCGATGTCACATCGAAAGGGAGAATAGTTAATATGGCAACCAAGAAAGCAGCAAAGAAAGCAACGAAGAAGGCAGCCAAGAAGTCCAGCAAAAAGAAGTAGCAACCGAACCGACAAAGGCAAAACAGAAGAGGGAGCGCACAGCGCTCCCTCTTCTGTTTTGTGCAGGCGCATTCCGTCTCCAACATCCAGGTTGGTCTTTTTCCCGTCCCTCCGTTACGCTCACCTCAGAACCGATGACCCGACGACGCTGGATTGCCGACCGATGGACCGATAATTCCGCGACACTGCTTGACGCTCAGGCGGCGCATCTGGCCCGCGTGCTGCGCGCCCAAATCGGCCAGCAGTTCGATATCGTGGCTGGAAATGCGGTGCGGCGCGGGGTCATCGAACAGATCGCCGCGGAGGCTATCGAGTTCTCCCTGCACGAGGAGTTGCCACCCACGCAAACCTGCCCACTGATCGTCGCACTGAGCATCGTTCGTTTTGAGCGGATGGAGTGGGCGATTGAAAAGCTGACTGAGCTTGGGGTGGCGCGCATCATTCCTCTTGTGGCGCAGCGCAGCGAAAAACATCTTGTACAGTCCGCGGCAAAACGCTGCGAGCGCTGGCAGAAAATATCGCGCGAGTCGGCGCAGCAATCGAGACGTGCCGGCGTGCCGGAAATTTCCATTCCCATGTCCGTGCCCGACTGCATCGCGGAACCTAAAAGCTCATTGCGCCTGCTTTTATCTGAAGACGAACGTACTCAGTCGCTGTGGGAATCTCTGATGACAACAGCGGGACCTGCGACAGCATCGCAGGAAATTTACGCCGCAATCGGACCGGAAGGCGGATGGACTCCGTCGGAATTTTCCACCTTTGCGCAAGCCGGATGGCGATCGGTGAGCCTGGGGCCGAACATCCTGCGCACGGAGACGGCAGCAATTGCAGTGGCGAGCATACTGAACGCGTGGTGGACCGGATAAATAATCTCCACCAACCTCGCGAAGGCTTGGGGTCTCCTAGAGCGTGTTCAGACTTTTGGTAGACCGCGGACTTCAGTCCGCGGGGTAAGAGGCCGCCGGAATACGCCTTCAGGCGCTGAGGGCTGGAGGCTTCCAATTTTTTTCGGGAACTCGCCTACCCCGTCTAGTGAACCGCAGTTTCGCGCTACACGGGGTTGCACCTCTTGCCTATGGATGGAGGTATTGATGGTGGACCACTTTAGCGCCTGAATGCGCGCCCTTAACTCGAACACGATGCACCGGACTGAAGTCCGAGGTCTACCCAAAAATTACTCGAGAACCCGGACATTATGCCCAAACTTTTAGGACTGACGCGAAGCCTCGCTAGCTGAAAATGTCTTTCATCTTGCCGAAGAAGCTGCGCGATGAAGGCGTGTTCTCGACGGTGAGCGTTTCTGCAAGCTGCCGCATCAGTTCCTTCTGCGGCTTGGTCAGCTTTCGAGGCACCTGTGCGATTACCTGAACAATCAGGTCGCCGCGTCCGTGATCGTTCAAATAAGGAACGCCTTTGTTGCGCAGGCGAAATTCGGTGCCGCTCTGCGTTCCTTCCGGCACTTTCAACTTGGTTTCACCTTCCAGCGTTGGAATCGTCAACTCTGCGCCCAGCGTTGCCTGCGGAAATGAAATGGGCATTACGTAGTGCAGATCGTTGCCTTCGCGCTCCAGAAACGGATGAGGTGCGACGGAAACCACCACATATAGGTCTCCGGCCGGTCCGCCGTAACGTCCAGCGTCACCTTCACCCTGGTAGCGGATGCGCATGTGGTCTTCAATGC
>JBOGLY010000063.1:0-10082 GCA_050746425.1 Acidobacteriaceae bacterium | reverse complement strand
GTGTCGAGCACCGCGTCGCGATCGATGGCATCTCCCAGGAACTCTCGAAGCGTGCGGCCAGTCATCAGGCGCGCGGCAATTTTGGCCAGCGGAACTCCGGTCGCTTTCGACACATAGGGAACGGTGCGCGAGGCGCGCGGGTTCACTTCAATTACAAACACGTTCTCACGCTGCACCGCGAACTGGATATTCACCAGCCCAATCACGTTCAACGCACGGGCAAGTTTGTGCGTGTGTGCGCGGATCGTCGCCAGCACAGGTTCCGACAAATCGACGCTCGGCATTACGCACGACGAGTCGCCGGAATGTATGCCTGCCTCTTCAATATGCTGCATGATGCCGGCGATGACGACGTCCTTCCCATCCGATAACGCATCGACGTCCACCTCAATGGCATCTTCCAGAAAATGATCGATCAGCACCGGCCGCTGTTGCGAATATTCAACCGCCTCCCGCATGTAATGGGTGACCGCTGCGTCGTCAAATGCAACGACCATTGCACGGCCGCCAAGGACGTACGATGGCCGGACCAATACGGGATATCCGACACGCCGCGCTCCAGCAACAGCTTCTTCCACGCTGGTGGCCAGCGCGCCGGGCGGCTGAGCGATGTTCAAGTCGTCAAGCAGTTTTCCAAAACGCTTGCGGTCTTCGGCCAGATCGATCGACTCCGGAGATGTACCGATGATCGGCACGCCCGCAGCCTTAAGCGGCAGCGCCAGGTTTAGCGGAGTCTGTCCGCCGAACTGCACAATCATCCCAATTTGCGCCCCGGATGCGGCTTCATGCTGGTAGACCTCGAGCACGTCCTCATACGTCAGCGGCTCAAAATACAACCGATCGCTGGTATCGTAATCCGTTGAAACGGTTTCTGGATTGCAATTGACCATGATGGCTTCATAGCCGTCTTCCTTCAGCGCAAATGCCGCATGGCAACAACAATAATCGAACTCGATTCCCTGCCCAATGCGATTCGGACCGCTTCCCAGAATGATCACTTTTTTCTTTTTGGTGGGCGTCGCTTCATCTTCTTCGTCATAGCAGGAGTAAAAATACGGAGTAAAACTTTCAAACTCCGCCGCGCAGGTATCGACTAGCTTATACACCGGCTGCAATTTATGCTTCAGGCGAAGCTCACGGACTTTGGCGGCCGCGTCCGGTCCTTGCACTCCCCAGACATCGGCGATCTTCGCATCGGAGATGCCCATGCGCTTGGCTTTACGCATCAACACCGGCGTTACCGCGCCGGGGGCAGTTTCGCCCAACTCCCCGATACAATCCGTTATTTCTTTGATCTGCTGCAGGAACCATGGATCGATCGAGGTCATCCAGGCAACTTCTCGCACGGACTGGCCGGAGCGAAAAGCATAGCGAATGTAGGCCAGGCGATCTGGATGAGGAGTAACCAGCCGCTGCGTCAGACGACGAGGCTCAATGACTTCCGCGCTGATCGATCGGCCAGTTTCAAGCGAACGAAATGCCTTCATCAATGCTTCCTTGAAGGTGCGGCCAATGGCCATCACTTCGCCGACCGACTTCATCTGTGGCCCCAGGCCTTCATCCGTGCCGGGAAACTTTTCGAACTGCCACTTGGGGATTTTTACAACAACGTAATCGATGGTCGGCTCAAAACACGATGGCGTTTTCTGCGTAATGTCGTTGGGAATTTCATCCAGCGTATAGCCGACAGCCAGGCGCGCCGCAATTTTCGCGATGGGAAATCCAGTGGCCTTCGACGCGAGCGCAGACGACCGCGAAACGCGCGGGTTCATTTCAATCACAACCAACCGCCCTGTCGTTGGATGCACACCGAACTGAACGTTCGAGCCGCCGGTTTCGACGCCGATTTCGCGCATCACCTTGATGGCGGCATCGCGCATGGCCTGGTATTCGCGGTCGGTCAGCGTCTGCGCCGGCGCCACAGTGATGGAGTCCCCGGTATGAACGCCCATGGGATCGACGTTTTCAATCGAGCAGACGATGATGACGTTGTCCGCCAGATCGCGCATCACCTCCAGCTCATACTCTTTCCATCCCAGGACGGATTCTTCAATCAGGCATTCATGCACCGGCGAAAGGTCGAGGCCGCGTGAGAGAATTTCCATCAGCTCTTCGCGGTTGTACGCAAGGCCGCCGCCCGAGCCGCCCAATGTAAACGACGGTCGAATGATCACGGGGAATCCAATCTTGGCCGCGAATTCCAATCCATCGCGCAGATTGTTCACCAGCGCCGAGCGCGGAACATCGAGGCCAATGCGGCGCATTGCATCCTTGAACAAGAGCCGGTCTTCGGCTTTCTTAATCGCCTCGAGCTTCGCCCCGATCAACTCCACGCCATATTTTTCCAGCACGCCGGAGTCCGACAATTCAACCGCGAGATTCAGCGCTGTTTGACCGCCAACTGTCGGCAACAATGCAAACACGCCGCTGCGATTGGCGTCGGCTAACATCTCGGTCTCAAGCCGGATGATCTCTTCCAGGTACTCCAGCGTCAGCGGCTCAATGTAGGTGCGATCGGCCAGGTCGGGATCGGTCATGATGGTCGCCGGGTTGGAATTCACCAGCACCACTTCATAGCCCTCGGCGCGCAGCGCTTTGCAGGCCTGCGTGCCGGAGTAGTCGAACTCCGCCGACTGGCCAATCACAATGGGACCGGAGCCGATAACCAGTATTTTCGTTATGTCATTTCTGCGTGGCATTCAAATCCAACCTATGTTTTTTCTGTAAACGCCGAGTGCGGAATTTCAGATGGTACTTGTCTAAACCTAAATGTCGAGCAACTTCGTCCAAGGTGTGGGGTCGGCCCGCTTTCTTGAAGAGCCTGAGTCCCGAGTTCATAATCCACGCGATCTTTTTCCAGACGTTGCAGCCAATATCTGGTAAATTTCAGGCTTTTGCGAGTTGTCATAATTCTCGTTTTCATCTGGAACTTCATTATGGTTTCTTTGCGCAGGCTGCTATTCTTCCTTGCAATGACTTCAGCAGCCCAACAAATGTCAATTCCGGGGATGGCTCCCTGAACCTGCCATGCAGTCCATCGGAAGCGGACGAAAGCAGCAACGCGGCACAATCATAATGCCGTTCCCGCACGAGCTTTGTGAGTAGGATTTCATATCTCTGCGCGTAGGATGCACCCCGAAACTCAGGAAAAACTTTGAAGTGCGTCTCACACACGCCAATCGGACGCGTTGAAGCCTCCGCATCCTCAAGCATCATAAAATAACCAAGCCAAGGCCGCTGTGAAGGAGCAAAGGCACCCTCCCTGTACGAAGCCCAAATGTCCGCCGCGCTTCCGAGAGCCTCTTCAGACCTGTTATTGAAGTTGTTGCCAAAGGAACCTACCTGAGATTTAAATTCGACGGCGGCTATCAAGCACCCCTCGACAACAATGAGCAAGTCCCACTTCTTTTCTGCTCTGAACCAGCCTGGCAGTTCCACGGAACGATCGCAGTAAATATGTGGCTTATCGATCCCGGACTCACCGAGGAAGTCGCGAACGATCTCCACGAATCCGTTCATCTGTTTTCCGCCGGTGACCGCTGTTCTCAACCCGGAATCGCGTTGTCCGCTCTTTGTCCCCTGTGCAGCCGACTGCATCTCACGAGTTGACCAAAAATAGCGCACCGCCTCCTGCAAGCGCGCCTGCCAGCGGGATTCCAGAGCCTGAGTCATAGAAGCTCACGAATGTCCGGTTGGTGAAATAGGCTGCCAGTTTCTCTCCTAAGCCTTTCGATGGATGAGCACAAGTAATGGCTGTCGATTTCATATCCGATGCTGTTTCGAGCGCACCTTGCACATGCCAACCCAGTGGTCGCCGTACCCGAAAAGGGATCCAATACAACATCTCCCACGAAGCTGAACATGCGAATCAGCCGCTCCGCCAATTCAGTCGGGTAAGGCGCGGGATGGTGCTTCGTGGATTCTCCGGGAATGCCGCTCCAAATCTGCTGGAACCACAATTGGTATCTCTCCGCACTTATTACGCTCAAGATTCTGGCCGGGGTTTCTGGCTTACGATAACCTCCTGGTTTCCGTTGCATGAGAATGTATTCGATGTCGTTTTTGATGACTGAATTCGGCTCGTAGGGTTTGCCGAGGAATCCGCCCGACCCCGAAACCTCATACGCTGCATTTGCGATCTTGTGCCAAATGATCGGCGCGAGATTGTCGAACCCAACTCTGCGGCAGGACTCTTGAATCGAAGCGTGAAGAGGCACGACAGTGTGGCGTCCCTCATTCTGTCTCCTAGATAGGCAGACATCACCGACAACACAGACAAGACGCCCTCCAGGAACTAACAGATCGAAACAACGCTGCCATACCTTGTCAACTTCAGCGAGAAACACTTCGTAGCTAAAAACATGACCTAATTGATCATCCGATTCACGATATGTTTTCAACGACCAATAAGGTGGCGATGTGATTATTAGATGGACGCTGGAGGTGGGAACTTCGTACATTTCACGAGCGTCGCCAAGAATCAGATAGTGTCGCGTTGGTATCGCCCGGAGCGCCGATTCGATTGAATCCAAAGCAGCTTTGTCTTTTGCAATTTGTGGAATGTAGTTCTGCAGGATTCCATCCCGCATTCGAAGTTGGCCGTCCGGCAAATATTCGCAGAGATCAACCCGATCGAAGCTGATCTTCTCTTTGGGTGGCTCCCTAAGATCGTGTGGCAGATGGGCATGAGCACTCACTTCTTCCATTCCTCCATCATTTTGCGGAAATCCTGGAAGAGATAATGCGAATCGTGCGGGCCGGGGCTTGCCTCTGGATGGTATTGCACGCTGAACAATGGCAAGCTGCGATGCCGCAGACCTTCAAGCGTGTTGTCATTCAGGTCGATGTGGGTCAAATCCACTTCGCTCTGCTTCAGCGAGTCTGGATCGACCGCGTAGTTGTGGTTGTGTGCCGTGATTTCCACTTTGCCGGAGCCAGTATGCTGCACTGGATGATTGCCCCCATGATGGCCGAATTTCAGCTTGTAGGTCTTGCCGCCCAGGGCCAGGCCAATCAGTTGATGCCCCAGGCAAATTCCAAACACGGGAGTCTTCCCCATCAGCTTGCGAATGTTTTCCTGCGCATATTTCACCGGCTCCGGGTCGCCCGGTCCGTTCGACAGAAATACTCCATTCGGGTTCAGCGCCAGCACATCTTCCGCGGATGTGGTCGCCGGCACCACGGTGACGCGACAACCCTGCTGCGTCAGCATTCGCAGAATGTTGCGCTTGATGCCGTAGTCGTAGGCCACGACGTGCAGATTCGGCTCCGGGCTAGGCTCGGCCGGCCTTGTCGCCAACGGATCTTCATTCGCGTTCTGCGGGTCCGCCGTGTCCCATTCATAGCGGACCTTGGTCGTCACGACGCTGGCCAGGTCCGTACCGTCCATCTTGCGAATTCCGCGCGCCTTGGCAACCAGTGCTTCTGGATTGGTCTCCAGCGAAGAAATGACGCCCCGCATCACGCCATACGTGCGCAGATGGCGCACCAGCGCGCGAGTGTCGATATCGGATATGACAGGGATGTTGAACCGCTCCAGATATTCGTCCGCTACTAACTGCGAGCGCCAGTTGGAGCTGATCGGAGAAAATTCACGCGTGACCAGGCCTTCAATGTAGGGCCGGCTCGCTTCGTCATCCGCGTTGTTCGTGCCGTAATTGCCTATTTGAGGATTAGTGAGGACAACAATTTGTCCTGCGTAGGAAGGATCGGTAAAAATTTCCTGATAGCCGGAAAGCGATGTGTTGAAAACAACCTCACCGTAGCATTCTGCCTTGGCACCGTAGCCGCGGCCCTGAAAGATACGCCCATCTTCGAGCGCAAGTATGGCCTGCATCGCGTCTCCGCGGAGTGGATTTTATTAATTTTAGCAGAGTTCAGCGGCACGTCCCTGTGGAAGACAGGCATTCAATTCCACCCTGTTCCACGAGTCCCTCACCGTACCACTCCCATGTCGTCCGTCGGCCAATAGACAAATGTCGCCTTGCCGTAAATCAGCTTGCGGTTCACCGGACCAAAGTCACGGCTGTCGCTGGAAATCAGTCGATGATCTCCCATCACGAAATATTCGTCAGGCGGCAGAATGGTCTTTGGATACGAGCGATCGTCGCGAAATCGCAAGGGCACATACGGCTCCTTCAGTGCCTTCCCGTTCACGTAGACCTGGCCGTCGTCGATCCGCAAAGTGTCTCCGGGAAGAGCAATCACCCGTTTGATGTAGCTCTTCGAGGGATCCAGCGGATAATGAAAAACGACTACATCGTCCCGATGAATCGGCTCAAAGTGATACTGAAATTTATTGATGAACAGCCGTTCCTGGTCCCGCAAGCCGGGCATCATGCTGGTGCCTTCCACGCGAACAGGCTGATATAGGAATGTGATGATCAGAAAAGAAATGCCGACGGCAAACAGCAAATCCCGCACCCAACTGGATACCGTTAGATGAGTAGACGGCGGCTTCGCGCCTTCAGGATTTTCGTTGCCAGCGTTGTTTGAATCGGGCGGGAGCAAAGGAAAAATCAACCTCTTTTTTATTTTATCTGAATTTATCAACTGCCCGGAATCGCGCCGTTGGCGGGCTTTGTTCATCTTTGCGATCCATTCCGCAGGCTTGGGGGGAAATGCTCTAAGCTACATCCAGCGATTCTATGCGAGTTGCATTTTCTACAGGCCGCCCCGCGCATGCCGTGCTGCCGGCAAATCTGCTTGCCCAACGCGGCATCCAGGTGACGGTCTTTACCGCTGCCTATCGCGCACGCTTTCCGCATCTGGCCGCTAGCGTCGACCTGCGTTGGGTCCCACAATTCGTTCCCTCAATCCATTTTTTGACCGGCAGGCAGCTTCCGCGTCCATTGCAACGCGTGGATACTGCCATGTACGACCGGCTGGTTGCCATGCGGATTGAAGCCGCCAAAGAGCGCTTCAACATTTTCTGGGCCTGGGCGACTGGCGCTCTTGCTTCGGGACGCGTTGCTCGTCGCCGCGGCTCCAGCTTTGTTCTCGATCGTGCCTGCCCACACGTGGACGCGCAGCAAGCGATGGTTCAAACAGAATGCGATCGCCTTGGCCTGCGCCATCAAGCGGAGCCGGCGTGGTTCCGCGACAGACAACTTGCCGAATACAATGAGGCCGACATAATTCTTGTGCCGTCGGTCTACTCGCGCGATTCGTTCCCGCCGGTATTGCAGTCGAAGACTCTAATCGCCCCACTGTTTGGACGAATGCCGCGCACACAAGTTTGCAATCCGTCCAGCGCAGGCCGGCTTCCACGGGTGACGAGGGATGAACAAGCCGGTCCTTTCACGTTCGGCACGGTCGGAGGACAGCCCTTGCGCAAGGGATTTCTCTACCTGCTGCAAGCATGGAAGCAACTCCAGTTGCCCAATGCGCGACTTCTTCTCCGCACCGACGCTCCGCTCGACCGGTCGCCCATCTTGCGCGAATTGCTTCGCCAGTTGCCGAATGTGGAAGTGGTCGGGTACGCCTCGGACATCGCCGATTTTTACCGCCGCTGCGATGCATTTGTTTTTCCTACCATCGACGACGGATTTGGCATGGCCCTGCTGGAAGCCATGGCGAATGGACTTCCGGCGATCGCAACGACGCATTGCGGAGCCGCGGAGTTGTTCACGCCAGGCGAAGATCTGCTCGTCGTTCCTGCGCAGAATGCTGAGCAACTGGCAATTGCCATGCAGTGCCTGTACTCCTCCGGCGAAATGCGCGATCGTCTACGCGCTTGCGCCTCGCGCGCACTGCAGCAGATTGAAGGGGATGGCGCATACCTGCTTTACTCGAAAACGCTTGATTGCATTCTCGACACTTTGAAGCGCCGGGAAAGTTGACCGTGGGTAGCGCAATTTGCACGATGCCGACACGCTAGCCTTTTGCGATTACACCTGTTCCGCAAGGATCGACAAGAGGAAAACAATTGATGTTTTCTTCCTCGCAATATTTCCTGACCGCTGCATTCACGCCCGGATAGTCCTTGTTGTTGTAGTCGTGCACAAAGATGTAGCCGCCGGGATTCAATCGCGGATAAAAAAATTGCAGCCCATCGTAGATTGGTTTGTACAGATCGGTATCGATGCTCACAAACGCGAAGCGTTCCTGTTCGTCCATCTCCTGCAGGGACTCAGGAAAATATCCTGCGCGAATCGTCACTTTCTCGGGATGTTTCATTTTTGCCATGACCAGATCGACGCTGGTGTCGGAAAAATCTTCCGCCGCGGACGAATAGCCGCCATGTATGTCGATTTTCTTGTCCTGTTCGTGGAACCCTGCAAATGTATCGAACAGATAAAGATTTCGGTCGGGAAACACGGCATTGATATCTTTCGCGAAGTGTCCCTGGTAAACGCCGAGTTCAGCGACACTGCCCTTGACCGCTCTTGCGGAGATTTCATCGGCGATGGCGTGCAATGAACACACCCGGAGGGAATCCCTGGTGGAGAGATCGGCCATCTTTTCCATGTCTAAAACGACCTGACCGCGCAGGATGATGAGCCGGTAACGCCGATAGAGTACGCTCTTTAGGTTCTTTCTGAACGACGAAGAAAATATCCGTGCCATCTGGCGCTCCGACACTATCTTTTTCTAGCGGTCAATGTGATCGAATAGTTCGGCCACTTGGCCGCTCGCGTGACTGCATTGTCGAACATTGGCGGTATCCACCGAAAGGGCAGGACGATTGGCCAGCTTAGCAATTCCGATGTCAGATTGGCGATGACCCGCTGCATCGACGTAATCTTTTGACTCAATACACCGCTGCAATAATCAATCTCTACCACTTCAAATCCAGATGCGTCGCAGAGTCGAACCAGGTCTTCCGGCGTATAACCTCTCCGCACGTGAGCGCCGTTTTCAACCGTCGCAAAATTCTCATTGTCGAAGGCCATGGGCCGAAAGCGGTAGTTGGGCGTGGTCAGCAGCACAGTCCCCCCAGGCTTAAGACAACCCGCGATGTCTTTCATGAGTTTGTTGTCGTCCAGGATGTGCTCGATACATTCGCAGCAAATGGCAACGTCAAATTGCCCCATTAGGTCCGCACGCTCATCCAGGCGGCGAACATCCAGGACATCGAATCTGGCATTCGGCGTTTTGCAGATTCCCGCCCTTTGCTGCGCGACGCTTTGATTTCTTTTGTCCCAGCTAAGTCCCAGCGACCGATAGCCGCGTCGCGCCGCGCCAATCGTAAACGCCCCTGTTCCGCAGCCAACGTCCAGCAAACTGCGGGAGCCAAGTTGCACCACCGGCAGGCGCTTCCGCAGCCAAAGCCAGCGGTCCAATACAAGCGTATCGCCATGGATCAGCGTTGCCGGGAAACCCAGTACGCGCACAAGCCCAGACTTCAACGTTCACCGCCGCTCACGATTTCCGCATCGCCAGGAACAAACCTGTTCCTAAACATTGTGTAAAGTTTCTTGACGATCTCCTGCATATTGAACAGAAAAAACGAGACGATTGCAATCGCGACGCTGAAGCCAAAACCTGTTGCGAATTGCATCCGATACAGCAGGAAGTGGGTGCGCGCAAGCACCATGCCGGCCCCGCACAGACCGATTGCGCCTATGCCTGCCAGACGGTAAACGTACCTCAGAACATGCTGACCAGTGTGCGCGAACAGTTTCCGGTTCAGCCCAATGATCCGAACCACCTGGTAAAGTTCGATTGCGAGCCATGAATATAAAAAGCCGAGCATTCCCAGCCAATGGACCATCGGAATCGCAACCAGGACCAGCACGATGTAGCTGAAAAACATGATGCGCGCCAGTCGTTCATGAGTATTGGTCGAAAACTGAAATTGAAACTTGTGCTCCTTGGCGCTCAGCGTCATAGAGATCGCACACGTTATCACATAGGGAAGGACAAAAAATAAATCTGGCTTGTGCAGCCAGACCGTGAGCAGAACGGGAGAAACAATTAAGATGCCCAGATTCACCACGGGAATCAGCGAGAATATAAGCCGTTCGGAGTAGTTGTAGATTGCCGTCAGCTCACGCCATTGCTGCCGCCCGAAGAGTCGTGTGATTTCCGGCGCCAGCGCCTGCGTCGGTCCAATCAAGATCAACCGCGACATGGAAAAG
>JBOGLY010000062.1:0-10162 GCA_050746425.1 Acidobacteriaceae bacterium | reverse complement strand
GACGCGGAGTTGCGCAAGCTGGTCGACGATATGTTTACCTCCATGTACGACGCGCAGGGGATTGGCCTGGCCGCGCCGCAGATTGGAATTTCAAAGCGGCTGACCGTAATCGATCTCAGCTTTCAGAAGAATCCGGAAGACAAGATCGTCCTCATCAATCCGGAACTCGTCGAGAAAAAAGGGAAGCAGGTCGAAGAAGAAGGCTGCCTGAGTTTGCCGGAGATTCGCGACCGTGTCGTGCGCGCCGCCGAGGTAAAAGTCCGCGCTCAGGATGCCGACGGCAAACCGATCGAAGTCGAAGGCACTGAATTGTTGGCGCGCGCCATCCAGCATGAAATCGATCACCTTGATGGAATTCTTTTCATCTTCCGCCTCAGCCGTTTGAAGCGCGATCTGCAATTGCGGAAAATTCGCAAGTTGCAGAAAGCCGGCGAGTGGTAGGGCCGATGCGCCTCGTTTTTTGCGGCACCCCGCAATTCGCAGTGCCCACCTTGGAGGCGCTGTTGCAAGCGGGGCATTGTGTGGAACTGGTGCTCTCGCAACCGGACCGCGCCAGCGGCCGCGGACTGGAAGTGCAGCCATCCCCCGTCAAGCAGTTTGCGGCGCGACACGGTCTTGCGCTGTCGCAGCCGGAGAAAATTCGCGGCAATCCCGATCTTCAAAATCGACTCGTCGAACTCGCCCCAGATGCAATCGTTATCGTCGCTTACGGTCGCATAATTCCGCCGTGGATGTTGGCGCTGCCTCGCTACGGCAACCTGAACCTTCATGCCTCATTGCTGCCAAAATATCGCGGGGCAGCGCCCATCCAGTGGGCAATCGCAAATGGCGAGACTGAAACCGGCGTCACTACAATGCGCATCGACGAAGGTCTTGATACAGGAGACATCCTGCTTCGGCAGAGCGTGCCGATCGGACCGCGCCAGACTTCTCTGGACCTGTCTCCAATACTCGCCAGCGTGGGCGCGGATCTCATGGTCCGCACGCTAGCCGGTCTCGATCAAGGCTTTCTCAAACCGATGCCTCAGGACCACAGTCAGGCGACGCTCGCGTCAATTCTGCGCCGTGAAGACGGCCGCGTTAACTGGGACCTGACGGCGCAAAACATTTTCAACCGCTGGCGCGGCTTTCAACCGTGGCCCGGAGCCTTTTCACATTTTCGGGAAAAGAAATTGATCCTTCATTCCATGCAGGTTGCGCTGGATGCTGCATTGCTCCCCGCCAGCGTGACGCCGGGAACGCTGCTGCGAAGCGGCCGTCGCCTGCTGGTGGCATGCGGCGAAAAATCTTGGCTGGATCTGTTGGAATTGCAGATGGAAGGGAAGCGCCGTATGTCAGTGGAGGCATTTTTGAATGGGCTTTTACTGGTTAGCGGCGAGCGGCTGGATTAGCAACCATGCCCGCATTCAAATCTCCCAGCATCGCACCAGCGCGCCAGACCGCCTTCGACATTCTCAGAAAAATCGCGCGTGGTCGCGGCAACAGTGATTCGCTCCTTCATTCACTTCAGGTGGATCGGCTATCGCCGCAAGACCGCAACCTCTGCACCATGCTTGTCCTCGGGACCCTGCGGTGGCAACGCGTTCTCGATGCCGAATGCCGCCGGTTCCTCAAGCAACCGGACCAGGCCTTGCCTCAAGACGCAATGCTGGCGTTGCGTGTCGGCGCATATCAATTGCTTTTTCTCGATAGAATTCCCGCTCATGCCGCCGTCTTCGAATCGGTGGAATGGTCCAAGCACTCCGAAGCCGCGCATCAGTCCGGCCTTATAAATGCCGTGTTGCGCAAAGTGGCGGCGCTGCCGAAGACAACTAAGCTTACCGCCGAACTGGCATACCCGCAATGGATGGTCGCGCGGTGGGAGAAGTTCTACGGCGCGGAGGCCTGCCTCCGCATTTGCGCACAAGGCCAGACCGAACCGGAGACCACTTTCCGATTGTTGAATTCAGATGCCGAGGAGGACCTTCGCTCCTGCGGAATCGTATTCGAACCGGGAGCATTTTTGGCGAATGCGCGGATACTTGTCGAAGACACGCGGAATCAAAATTCATCGGTCGAGGATCTTGCCCATGCGCAGTTTCAGGATGAAGGCTCACAACTCGTCGCGGAGCTGCTGGGTCGCGGGGAGCGCATTCTGGATTGCTGTGCCGCGCCCGGCGGAAAAACCGCAGTGTTGATGCAGAACAATCCAGGCGCGCACGTGTTGGCATGCGACATCCATCCCGCGCGACTGGCTGCAATGCGCCGACGCTTGACCGCCGCTCAGCGGCAGGCGAGCGTCGAATATCTTCTCGCCGACGCCGCCACATTGACGGGCATCGGCCCATTCGACAGAATTTTGTGCGATGTTCCCTGTACCGGGACAGGGACGCTGGCACGGAATCCGGAGATTCGCCATCGACTCCAGCCTGAAGACTTGACTCGACAGGCAGAGCGTCGGCAGTCAATTCTGTCGGCGACCTTGCGTCTGCTGGCACCCGGTGGAAGACTCCTCTACTCCACATGCTCGTTGGAGACGGAGGAGAATGAGGCGGTCGTCGAGGCTTGCTTGCGCTCGGCTGAGAATTCGGCGCGTCGATGGAATCTGCTCGATCTGCGCGAGGAATTCGATCGGCTTACGCAACAGGGAATTGTCCACGGGGTTGCAGGAGAACTGCTGCGCGCCAACGGATTTCGCAATGGCTATTTGCGTACCTTGCCCGGCCTTCATCCGTGCGACGGATTTTTCGCCGCCCTGATCGAACGCAGATGAGGGTATGCCAGCCTTTGGTAGATGCCGACTATAGAGTTTCTCCAGTTGACGTAGAGGGCGGGTTTTGGGCGTCCGTCATTCTGAGCGAAGCGAAGGATCTCTGTTTTGCTGAAGAAAGCCAAATGCTAAGATTCTTCGCTTCGCTCAGAATGACACTGTCGCTCGATAGCAACCGTGAAAATCCTCTAAAAATGTCCGGGTCTACCCTGGCGCCAGGTTCTCCATCGGCCCATTGTTTCAACGCTCCGGCCAACGGGCCACTCCCGGGGAATTCGCCTTCAGGCGAGGTTCCAATCCCAGGAATTCCACCACTCCTGTCGAAATATCGATAAACTGCCATTGACTTCGTTCCGAGGAAGCCTACACTGGTTGTAACAGCCTCGGACCTGGTTCTAGGTCCGGCAAACCGAGTGCCCAGAATAGTAGCCCAACATTCGGGCGCTCGGTCTGCTCATTCTTCCCGTCATCCAACTCAGAAAAGCCCCTCACCCTCGCCAATATTTGCGATATTTTCCCAATAGTGATGCCGGCGCTTGCACATGCAGGTAGGCTTCTTCCCCCTGGAATCTTCTGTTCGAAACAATCCCTCCCGCATCGAGCGCCGCCAGCACCCGACCTTCGCTCTGCGGAACAATCATCTCCCGATCTTCCAGCGGATCGGACTCCAACGCTTTGTCCAGCGCCGCCAATAGCGAATCCATCCCGACCTTATCCCGCGCGGAAACAGCGATTGCGCCGTGATTGTTCGCCGTCTCGCCTTCTGCCAGCAGGTCGATTTTGTTCATCGCTTCGATCCGCGGCTTTTTATCGACCTCCAGCTCCCGCAGGATTTTTTCCACCTCCTGGCGATGAACATCGAGCGACGGACTGGATGCGTCCATCACGTGGACCAGAACTTCGGCGGTTTGCACCTCTTCCAACGTCGCCCGAAAGGCCTTGACCAGCGTTGGCGGCAATGCGCGAATAAATCCCACGGTATCCGACAACAGAACGCGCCGCCGCGACGGCAGCGTTATAAGGTGCAATTTAGGGTCGAGCGTGGCGAATAGCCGCGAGGATTCCAGCACCCCTGCCTGCGTAAGAGCGTTAAACAACGTGCTCTTCCCCGCATTGGTGTAGCCAACCAGCGCTACGGTAGGCACCGGAACGGACGACCGCCGCTGGCGCTGCTGGCGGCGAATATTGCGCACCGCCTCCAGGCGAGTACGAATCACCTGGATTTTGCGCCCGATTTTGCGCCGGTCAGTTTCAATCTGCGTTTCCCCCGGTCCGCGCGTTCCAATGCCGCCGCCCAACTGCGACATGGACCGCCCACGGCCGGCCAGCCGCGGCAGCATATATTCCATCTGCGCCAGCTCAACCTGCAGCTGCCCTTCCCGGGTTCGCGCGTGCGAAGCGAAAATGTCCAAAATCAATTGGGTACGATCGATGACGCGGCATGGCAGCGCCTGTTCCAATTCGCGCAATTGCGATGGCGACAGGTTCTGTTCGAATACAATCAGGTCCGCCCGGCTCGCCTTCGCCTGCCCGCCAATCTCCTCCAGCTTGCCCTTGCCTACAAGCGTTGCCGGGTCTGGATGGTCGCGGCGCTGCACGATCACGTCCAGCACGTTCGCCCCCGCGCTTTCCGCCAGTTCGCGGCACTCAGCGGCTTCCGCGGAAATCTGTGACGTCGAACTCCCGTTCGCTCGGCCTGGCGCAGACTTCATGCCTGACGCGTCCGCGCCGGACCCAGGGTCTTCGTGCTCCCGAATCGCCTGCAGGGCACCCCTGGCCTGACGCGCGGATGCGGTCAACCGCTGCCGATATTTTTTACCGGTAAACTCGCATACAACGACAAGGGTCCGTTCACGCCGGTCAAGTCCGACGGCATTCTCCCTCGCTCGCTGAGAGTCAAACGATTCGATCATTCGATCGTCTTGCCATCATCTCCGGCGGACCGCAACCGCAACCGGACAAATGGCTTCATGAGACCGTGAAGCTCGATGGCGTCAGCACTTGACTGCTTGCCACTCCGGAACCAGCGGATGCGGGACCGTGGCCGACACCTGCTCCAACGCTCCCCACCCCGGCGGTCTGCGTCCCGATCGGGCCATGACGATGTTCAGTCATCAAGACCGGCTTGCCGCTGACCACGGTGGAGATGGCGTGCTTGAAGATGAGCTGCTCCTGATTGTTGTTTTCCAGCAGAACCGAATATTTATCGAATGACCGGATACGTCCGGTCAATTTGACGCCGCTGACCAGATAAACCGTGATCTGCGATTTATCCTTGCGAACGGTGTTCAAAAATGTGTCCTGAATATTTTGTGCTGTCTTGCTTTCCATTTAGTCATCTCCTTGCATTGCCAGCGAGTGGTTCAAAGCACATTGCGAAAAGCGGGCGGACAGAAACCCCACTGGAAGTTCTACAGCCATGCCGGTCCATTCTGCCCTGCGGCGGGCCAAACTGCACCTTGCCAGTTATTGTCTATGAAATTGCGCGATATCGCCAGAAAACACTGATGCCGCACAAATATACCTTGCAATTTGGATGCATGGATCGCAGTCGGCGTTTCACGCGAAGTAGACAGCCTTGAGCTTTTCATTCGACGCCGGATGGAACGCCAAAAAAGCGAAATCCGGACGGTGCTAGCATGAAATGTGCCGTCCAACCCACTTCCGGCCTCCCCGTCCGCAACTGGCCCCGCGGGACAGGTCCCCATCCTGGATTTGTCGCGTCAACATCGCCAGATTCGCGCCGAAGTACTGGCTGCGATTGAGCGCGTCTGCGATCGCCAGCAATTTATTCTCGGCGAGGAAGTCCAGCAATTTGAAGCCGCCGCCGCATCCATCTGTGACGTAGCACACGGCGTTGGATGCGCGTCCGGCACCGATGCCCTGTGGCTGGCAATGGCTGTCGCCGATATCGGCCCCGGCGACGCCGTCCTCACTGCGCCATTCACGTTTTTTGCAACCGTAAGCTCAATCATGCGCGTGGGAGCGCAACCGCTGCTGGCCGACATCGACCCGGCAACGTTCAATCTGGACACCAGCTCTGTCGCCGCAACTTTGCGGAACCCGCGAAAAAAGGCCCGCGTGCGTGCCATCCTACCCGTCCACTTGTACGGCCAATGTGCGGACTGGGACAAGTTCTCCCAGTTGAAACAGGAATTCGATCTTCTGCTGATCGAGGACGCGGCGCAGGCATTCGGAGCCACGTGGAATGGGCGACCCGCCGGCAGCCTCGGAGATCTTGCCGCATTCAGCTTCTATCCCACAAAAAACCTGAGCGCTTACGGCGATGCGGGGCTGCTCACCACCGCGAGCGCACATTTCGCCGACCGGGCGCGCATGCTTCGCGCCCACGGCATGCGCGACCGCTATTTTCACGAGGAGATCGGCTGGAACAGCCGGCTGGACACGATTCAGGCCGCCATCCTGCTGGTAAAAATTCGCTATATCGAGCGCTGGAACCGGCAGAGGCAACAACGCGCCCAGACCTACGCCGACCTGTTCAGCCGGCAAGGTCTAGTGGAACCCGGTCCTTATCCTGACCGCGGCGTTGTTCTGCCCTTTGTCGATCCGCGCGGAACGCATGTTTTCCATCAATACGTCATCCGCGTCCTGCGCCGCGATGCCCTGCGGACTTTCCTCGCCGAGCGCGGTATCGGTTCCGAAATCTATTACCCGCTGCCGCTGCACCTGCAAGAATGCCTCGCCATACTCGGCTATCGCGAAGGCGCGTTTCCAGAGAGCGAACGCGCCGCCAAAGAAGTCCTCGCGCTTCCCATGTTCCCTGAACTCACCCACGAAGAACAACAACGCGTCGTCTCCGCCATCGCCGAATTCCTAAGCTGATTGGAGGTGTTTGGCATCTTGACGTACACGAACGTGAAGACCCTCAGCTTTGACGTCACTCGCCTAAGCAGAATGGATTCCATCTATGAAGCATGAATTGCGCCACGGCACTCTCACTCACCAGGGGCTGTCTTTCAGCACGCTTTCATCAGGCTCCGAAGAGGGAGAACTGGCGCTGCTTCTGCACGGCTTTCCTCAATTTGCGGATGCGTGGTCAGGCCTCATGCTGTCGTTGGCAGCGGCTGGGTTCCGCACATTCGCCCCAGACCAGAGAGGCTATTCGACAGGTGCCCGTCCATCCGCGGTGGAAAGTTACGATGTCTCCCACCTTGCCTCTGACGCGCTCGCCTTTGCCGACGCGTTAGGCGCCTCCTCATTCCATCTCATCGGCCATGACTGGGGAGGCTTCCTTGCATGGAAGCTGGCAGCCGAACACCCGGATCGAGTTCGAACCCTGTCCGTTCTTTCTACCGCCCATATCGATGCTTTCCTTGAAGCCATTGCGAAAGACCCTGATCAGAAAGCACGATCGCAGTACATCGACTTCTTCAAAATGCCAGGTCACGTCGCTGAGTCGTACTTTTTGGTGGACGACGCCAAACGTCTCCGCGGCGTCTACCAAGGCAAAGTTGCAGAGCCTCAGGTGTCGTCAAATGTGCGCCGTCTCTCCGAGCCCGGCGCATTGACATCCGTTTTGAATTGGTATCGCGCGCTTGATCGCAACGCTCGTATTGGCGAGGTCCGCGTGCCTACTCTCTACATTTGGGGAGATCAGGATCTGGCATTGGGTAGAACCGCAGCCAACGAAACTGCTCGCTATGTCGATGCCCCATACCAATTCGAAGTGCTCAACGATTACTCGCATTGGCTGCTCGAAGAGGCTCCCGAAAAGGTCAGCAGGTTGGTTCAGAACCACCTTCGAGCCTTCAGCACCAACGCTGATTTGCGGAATAAAACCCGCGCCGAATAGATCGATGTCGCATTTCCGGCTGGCCAGTGCTGGCAAAATATTACTCGGCGGGTAGCCCAGGTCTGAAATGAAGCCGCCGGGGTGCCCCACGTCTCGCGTTTGAGACGTGGGATTGTAGGATGTAGCCATGACAAAGGGTTTGGTTCGTTTCCAGCAGAGCGGAGACTTTCACTTTGTGACATTCAGTTGCTATCACGACGGCCATACCTTGGGTCGGCGGCGGCCCGCGATCTCTTCCAGCGCTCCCTGGAAACGATACGGGCACGGTACGACTTCTTTGTCACCGGATATGTGGCCATGCCCGAACATGTCCATCTTCTAATCGGCGAGCCGAAAAGGTCTGTACTCGCGAAGTCCATTCAAGCCTTGAAGCTTTCGATCGCTGTACAGCGGAGAGAGCGCCCGTTCTGGCAGCCGCGTTACTATGACTTCAACGTTTTTACTTACCGGAAATGTGTCGAGAAGTTGAGATGCATCCATTGCAACCCGGTGACGCGCGGCCTGGTTGGGGAGCCGGAGGCATGGGCATGGTCTAGCTTCCGGCATTACTGGACGGGCGAGGCGCGCTAGGCCGTAGTGGGAGCGGATCCCGAGAGCAGCTCGCGCCGATACAGCCGCGCGGCCGCCACGGCGAGCAACTGAAGCGCGAACAGCGCCAGGCACACGATGACAATGCTCTTGCCAGTCCGAATTGGCGTCGGCCACAGCGACGAGAAAAACGCGGCATAGATCAGATAAAGGTTGAGAAGCACGCCCGCGATCGGGACCAGCAGGTTGCGGATAACGCTGAAGTGCGCGCGCTCGATGCGCAGGAAGTAGAAGATGTTCGCTACATTGACGGCGATGAAAGTGAGCGTGGCGAAGAATACCAGCGCATCCGTCCACCAGATGAAGCTGTCAAGGCCGTTTCGCAGAATGGCGAGGCTCGCCAATCCCAGGAGAATGCATAGGAAGACGACGAATAGCACCGCGCGCCGCGGAACACGCCGGTCTCCTTCAAGCTTGGCAAAGGGCGCCGGTAAAAGACGGTGACGCGCCAGGGCAAAGATGGTGCGCGAAGCGCCCTGCACGCCGGCGATATAGATTGCCGTGAGGCCCGTGAACGCGGTAGCAATCACGATGAGGTTACCCCATCCCCAGTAGGCTCGCGCGACCGGCGTGACGGCGGTTAGTCCGGCTGCGTTGTATGCGTCTATCTCGGCGGCTGGCATGGATAAGGTAAAGGCCCAGGCGTTAGCCACCCAGAACAGGGCGATCCCGATAACCGCCAGGATCAGCACGCGCGGCACGTTCTCTCGCGGAGCCTGAGCCTCCTCGGCCACCGTGGCAATCACGTCGAAGCCGGAGAAAGCCATAAGGCCGAGGATGACTGCCTTCCAAAATCCCGCCGCGCCCTGGGTCGCATGAGCCGGGTTGAACGGTCCGAGATTGATGGCCCCAGGCTGCGCGCCTTTGACGCACAGGATGGTAATGGATAGCGCAAGCACCACGCCGGTCTCGATTATCATCAAGCGGATGGTCGTCTTCGCCGATGCCTCCGCGCCACGCAGGCATATCCATGCGATCAGGACCGAATGCAGGATGAGGCCCGCCGCGATCGCGGCCATTCCGGGAATTGCCCAATGCAGCGAGACCATCAAATCGCGGAAGAACAGCCCGAACAGCAACGGAGCCGAGATGGCGATCATGAGGAAATAAGTCATCATCACCAGGCCGGCGAGGATCCCTGTCATCGGGTCGATCGCGGTCCACAGCCACGTTGCCACCGCTGCCGCAGAGGGCGCATGGCGGTTGAGGCAGGCGTAGGAGACGACGGTCGGAAACGTGATGACGAGCGCCGCCAGAAAGACGAGCGGCGCCACTGGTCCCGTAGCCGCTTCGATCGGGCCCCACGTGGCGTAGAGGCCGACAGCGGGTGAGGTGACTCCGATCACGAGCGCGGCAAGTCCCCAGGGCCCGATGGCGCCGGCCTTCAGACGCTGTGTACACGCAACCTCTTGAACTGGCCTGCCCGCCACCGATAGGCTCCCTCAATAGATGACGGACGGCAGCCATGCGCCGTCCGGCTAATTGTACATGCCAATCGTCATCAGGCTCATCGTCTCCACGATGCGTAAGCCCGCATCGAGGCACCACCGCACTAATCCGGAAGTATGTACTTTAAGCAAGGGTGCAGGGAAAAAGCGAAAATTCGTGACAAGGTAGCATGGGAGCCTTGGAAGACATGTCTCAAATCAGCCCTTTACCCCTTCCGAAAGGGGGGAGACAATGACGCATGGGGGAATTCCTATCCAACTTTGGCGGCTTTGTGGCTGCAGTTGCAGTGCATTGGCTTACCCTGCTTGCTGGATGCGGGGCGACCGTCATATTAGCCCTGATACAGAAGTTCGTACTGAAGATGGAGAAATTGCCTTTGAAGATCGAGGCGACGATACTCTTGTGCTTTATGTTTTTCGCGTGCTTTCAGGCGTGGCAAGACGAGCACCGCCATGCAGCCAGTGCGCAGAGTCAATTTGAATCTTTGACAAAGCCCAATCTACAGGCACAAATCACTAATCTTTACTTCGCGCCCGCCAGTGAAGGCGTAGTAGGCATTGTAG
>JBOGLY010000061.1:0-10230 GCA_050746425.1 Acidobacteriaceae bacterium | reverse complement strand
TTCGGTCGCCGCGGCGACCTCAGGACGACAAACCAGATTTGTCCTTTACATCAACTGTAAATTCGCGATGACCCAATAAAAAAGCAGCGCGGATTCCTACGCGCCGCTTTTTTCATATTCGTAGAAAAACTATTCGCCCGCGTCGCTGGGAGGCCCCTGTTCGTCAGGGTTCTCCATCGCCTTGTCCATTTCGGCGCGACGCTTGGCGCGCGCTTCCGCCCGCTTCTCGCGCTTCTCTTCTAGGATCTTCTCGACGCCCAGCATTTCAACAAAAGCCGTTTCCGCGCCGTCTCCCTTTTGAAAGCCGCTGCGGACAATGCGCAAGTAGCCGCCATTGCGATCTCCATATCGCGGAGCTACAGTCTCAAACAACCGCGAGACAGCTTCCCGTGTTTGCAGATACGCAAGCGCCTGGCGCCTGGCGTGAAGGTCGCCCCGCTTGCCCAGAGTAATCAGCCGTTCCACGTGCGGGCGCGCCGCCTTGGCCTTGGTGACGGTGGTCTGCACGCGGTCCTCAAGAATGATGGAGGTCACCAGGTTGCGCAGCATGGCGCGGCGATGGCTGGTGTTCCTTCCAAGTTTGACTCCTGCTTTGCGATGACGCATGTCGATTCTCTCTTATCTCAATTGAAAATGGATCTGTCATCCTGAGCGAACCCGGGCCCCCGAGGCGCTTTCTTCGCGTTGGGTAGGAAGCGAAGGACCCTGCGTTTTGTCGCAATCGGCAGCTTCCTCGGCTTCGCTCAAAATGACAACTTAGGACAGTCTCTAGAAGTTCTCCGTCTCTTCATGCGGCGCGAGAAGATCGGCATCGAAATCCTCGTCGTCCTCATCGTCGTCGTCGTCGCGGTGACCGATGCTGCTTAGGACGGCCGCCGGCAGTATGCTGGTCGGTCCTGGGACGGGATTGCCGCTTTCATCAATCCTCATGCCAAGAGACAGACCCATCTGCGCCAGCATTTCCTTAATTTCATTCAAAGACTTGCGGCCGAAGTTTTTTGTCTTCAGCATTTCCGCCTCGGTCTTCTGCACCAGCTCGCCAATCGTCTGAATGCCGGCATTCTTCAGGCAGTTGTAGCCGCGAACGGAAAGCTCCAGCTCTTCCACGGAACGGTTGAGGTTCTCGTTGCGGATCAGCGGCTCATGCATGCCCGCCGCGGCATCCGCTTCCAGCTCTTCCTCAAAGTTGATGAAGATGCTCATGTGGTCTTTCAACAGCTTCGCCGCCAGCCCAATCGCATCCACGGGAAGCACGGAACCGTTGGTCCAGATTTCCAGCGTCAGCTTGTCGTAATCCGTGATCTGACCCAGGCGGGCCGCCTCGATCGTGTAATTCACCTTGCGAACCGGCGAGTGGACGGAGTCGACCGGAATGAAACCGATGCCAAGATCGGAATCGAAATTCTTATCGGCGGAAATATATCCGCGACCGCGCTTGAGGCGCATTTCCATGTCCAGCTTGCCGCCCTCGCTGACGGTCGCAATGTATACGCCCTTGTCCAGAATGTCCACGTCGCTGTCGGCTTCAATCATGCCGGAGGTAACAATGCCCGGCTTGTCCGCCCGCAAATAAATTGCCTTCGGGCCTTCGCCATTCAGCTTGAAGGGGACCTGCTTCAGGTTCAGGATAATGTCGGTCGCATCTTCGACCACGCCTGGAATAGACTGAAACTCGTGCAATACGCCTTCAATATGCACGGCCGTCACTGCCGCACCCTCGACAGACGACAACAGCACCCGCCGCAAGGCGTTGCCAACGGTTGTGCCGAAGCCACGTTCAAATGGCTGCGCGCTGAATTTACCGTACTTCTCGGTCAATGTCTCCAGGTCTACTGAGAGACGCTTCGGTTTTTGAAATCCACGCCATAACATAGTTGATTGCCTAGCTTCCTGCACGGCAAACGTCGCGAAGCATTCTGCAACGGCCGCGCTTGTTCTCCTCGGTTTAGGTGTTTGCGGGTGCCCAGGTCTCGATTCTGAGACCTGGGTTATCCAACTTGCTGGGTGCCCCATTCAAGCCCTCTTCTGGCTTGAGTGGGATGAATCGACGGCTTACTTGCTGTACAACTCCCTTACTTGCTGTACAACTCAACGATGAGCTGCTCGTTGATCGGCAAGCGAACGTCCTCGCGCTTAGGCAGGGACAAGACCTTGCCGCTCAGGTTCTGGCGGTCGATCGTCAGCCAGGTTGGTGCCGCGCCCGATCCGCTGTAATCGCGAGCGACTTCGAAAACCGGCAGCGCCTTGCTGCCTTCGCGCACACGAATTTCGTCGCCCACACTGACCTGAAATGAAGGGATGTTGACCTTTCGGCCATTCACTTCCACATGCCCGTGCCGAACGACCTGTCGCGCCTGACGGCGAGATGTGGCAAATCCCAGACGAAACGCAACGCTATCCAGACGGCGCTCCAATTGCTGGATCAGCAACTCGCCGGTGACGCCCTGCGCCGCATTGGCCTTTTCGTAATACGCGCGAAACTGGCTCTCGAGCGCGAAGTACATGCGCTTGGCCTTCTGCTTTTCCCGCAGTTGCAGACCATAGCCGACGATTTTCGCCTTGCGGTCGCGACCATGCTGGCCAGGAGCGAAATTCCGCTTCTCAATGGCGCACTTGTCGGAAAAGCACCTGGGGCCCTTCAGAAATAACTTGATGCCTTCGCGACGGCAAAGGCGGCATACAGCTCCGGTATAACGTGCCACGAATTTCTCCTAAGTTCAGAGGCCGACCGGTTTACAGGCTTTGCCCTTCGTCCCGGTCCGCAAACTGTGTTGGTGCAAAGTTCAGCCTGTCGCGCATGCGAGAAAGCCGCATTGGCCACAGTCTTCTAGTTTACACGCTTTCCTTTGGATTTCAGCGTGTTTCCCTGGCCAGCCTACACGCGGCGGCGCTTGGGCGGACGGCATCCATTGTGCGGGACCGGCGTAACGTCGCGAATCGTGCGCACGTCAATGCCCGCCGATGCCAGAGCGCGAATCGCGGACTCACGACCCGACCCCGGCCCGCTCACCCGGACATCCACCGAGCGCATTCCATGCTCGCGCGCCTGGCTGGCTGCGTTCGCCGCCGCCTGTTGCGCCGCAAACGGAGTGCCTTTGCGCGACCCGCGAAATCCGAGCGATCCGGAACTCTTCCAGGAAACCGTGTTGCCCTGCCCGTCCGTGATCGTCACAATCGTGTTGTTGAACGATGCCTGAATGTACACCACGCCGTAGGGTACAATCTTGCGCTCGCGCTTCTTGAATTTCTTGTTCTTGGCAGCCTTGCCGGCAGCGCCTGCTTGTGGTTTCGCCATTAGGTTTTCGCCGTCGCTTTCTTCTTGCTGGTCACTGTGCCCTTGCGCGGACCCTTGCGGGTGCGGGCATTGGTGTGCGTGCGCTGTCCGTGGACAGGCAAATTGCGCCGATGGCGCAGTCCGCGATAGCTTTGAATTTCAATCAGGCGCTTGATGTGCATCGAGACGTCTTTGCGCAGGTCGCCTTCCACCTGCCCTTCGTTCTCAATCACCTGACGAATGCGATTCACTTCGTCCTCGCCCAGGTCCTGAAGCTTCTTAAACGGATCCACGTCCGCTTGCTTCAGGATTCTCAGCGCCCGAGGGTCGCCGATTCCAAAAATATAGGTAAGCGCGATGCGTGCCTGTTTGTTCCTCGGCAGATCGACGCCAGCAATACGTGCCATGAATTTTCCTTCACTCGTTTGCCCGGAACAGTTTCACCGTTCCCGGCGGTTATGCTTGCCGGATGGCGTTCGACGCGCATCCCGCAGCCGTTAACGGCGTAGTCCAGGTTCTTCGCAAGCCCTTCTACGGCTAACTAGCCCGAACCATGCCGGCACGCGCAACGCCAGAATTATCCCTGTCGCTGCTTGTGCTTGGTGTTTTCGCAGATCACGCGCACCACCCCGCGGCGGTGGATGACCTTGCACTTGTCGCAAATCTTCTTTACGGATGCTCGAACTTTCATTGCTTCCTTCTTCTTCCTGATGAACTGTCATCCCGCCCGAATTTCTCGCCCTGCGAGCGAGAACACAGTGGAGGGACCTGCTGTTGTTATTTGTAGCGATACACAATGCGGCCGCGGTTCAGATCGTATGGGCTCAATTCGACCGCAACCTTGTCGCCAGGCAGAATGCGAATGAAATTCTTCCGCATCTTTCCCGACACATGGGCCAGCACCTGATGCTTGTTTTCCAGTTCCACTCGGAACATGGCGTTCGGCAACGTTTCTACTACCGTCGCCATCACTTCTATCGCGTCTTCTTTCGACAATCGCTGCTCCAGCCCTCCCCGGCCTGCGGGGCGCCCATCCGTAAATTCCAGCTATAAACCAGTTGTGACCGCAAAGCGAAATCGCTAGAAGCTGCCTCATAAACTGAACCGCTTATGACGACGATTGGAATGAGAGCCGCTTCGAAGCGGGTCTCACGCTCCACGCCAGCGCGAGAAAGCATATCATGAGGCAGCTTCTATGCCGTCAGGACCTCCGCACCGTCTGCTCCCACTGCAATCGTATGCTCAAAATGCGCGCTCAGGCTGCCATCGACGGTCACCGCCGTCCAGCCATCCCCCAGCACCCTGACCGCGTGGCCTCCCGCATTCACCATCGGCTCGATCGCCAGCACCATGCCCTGCCGCAGTTTCAGGCCCTGCGCCCGCCGTCCAAAGTTGGGGATTTGCGGCTCTTCGTGCATTTCCGTCCCAATCCCATGTCCAACAAAATCGCGCACCACGCTGAATCCCGCCGCTTCCACCACTTCCTGCACTGCGGCGCCCACATCTCCTAAAGTCGCACCGGGCCTCACCGCCGCAATTGCGGCATCGAGCGACTTCTCGGTCGTCTCCAGCAGCCTCTGTGCCGGGGCGGAAATCTTTCCCACCGGCAGCGTCGTCGCCGAATCGGCAAAGTAGCCGTCGATGATCAGGCCGCAGTCAATCGAAACCACATCGCCATCCTGCAAAGTGCGCTTCGCGGAGGGAATTCCATGCACCACTTCCTCATTCACCGACGTACACAATACGCAAGGATAATCGTGATACCCCTTGAACGCCGGCACCGCCCCCGCCTCTGCGATTTTTGCCTCGGCGATCTTTTCCAGATCCATCGTGGACATGCCGGGCGCAATACTGTCTCGCAGAACATCCAGCACACCGCGAAGCGCTTTGCCGCTGCGCCGCATTTTGGCGATCTCCTTCGAGCTGCGAATCGCGATCGCCATCTATGCCTAACTCCGCAGACGCACAATCGCGTCCGTAATTGCCCTGGTAATGTCGCCCACGGGCAAATCTCCATCGACCTCTGCAAATCTCGCCACGCTGTGATAATGCTCAACCACAGGAGCGGTCATTTCCTGATACGTCCGCATGCGCTCGGCGAACACCTCTTCCGTGTCATCCAGCCGTTGCACTAAAGTGCTGCCGTCCATATCGCAAACAGTTTCGTTTTCCGGCAGACAATAATAGACGTTGTAGATGCGGCCACAGGTAGGACACGAACGGCGGCCAGTGATACGGCGCAAAAGCTTAGTATAACTGACCAGAATATTGACGGCAATGATCGGCAGGCCGTCTTTCTGACGGCCCAGTTGCTCGTCCAGCCACACGGCCTGCGGCAGAGTACGTGGAAATCCATCCAAAATGTATCCGCGCCTGGTGTCTGGCTGGCGAAGCCGATCGAGCACGATTGCCTGCACCAGCTCGTTTGGGATCAAGTGGCCCGCATCCATCGCCTGGCGCATTTGTACGCCCAGCGGAGTTGCGCTCTTTTCTGAATCCTGCTGCATGCGGCGCAACAAGTCGCCGGTAGAAATCTGCGGGACCGACCATTGCACCATCAAAATCTTCGACTGCGTGCCTTTGCCGGCCCCCGGAGGTCCCATCAGCAAAATCGGGCCTGGAGCGAATCCCTGTGTCATCAGCGCGCTTGCCGAACCTGGGTCCACTCTCGCCGCCAGGGCTACCATGACCTTCGGCCGCGAGTGCGGCTGCCTTTGCCGGAGAATCCCTCATAATGGCGCATGATCAGGTGCGCTTCCACCTTGTTGATCGTGTCCATCGCCACTCCAACCACGATCAGCAATGACGTGCCGCCAAAATAGAAGTTGACTCCCAATCCATTGGTGACCCACGTGGGCAATCGATCGAAAAATCCGCCCACCAGCCACAGGTGATTCAGATGGATTCCGCTGATCATAAACTGCGGGATGAGCGAAACGACGATCAGATAGAGTCCGCCGACCAGCGTCAGTCGCGTGAGAATGTCGTTGACGTAGTCCGCCGTGCGCTTGCCTGGGCGAATGCCCGGAATAAAGCCGCCATATTTGCGCATGTTGTCGGCGATATCGTCAGGCCGGAAGATGATCGAAACGTAAAAATAGGCGAAGAACAGAATCGCCACGGAGTAGAGCAGCTCATACATCGGCTCGCCCACATTGAGAGTGTCGAAAATAGGACGGAAAAATTTGCTGTCCTGGAAAGAAAAACCGAAGACCGTGGCATGGGCCAGCAACATTGGCGCGGACAGAATGGAGGCCGCGAAGATGACCGGCATGACGCCGCCGGCGTTGACGCGCAAGGGAAGATGGGTCGATTGGCCGCCCATCAATCGCCTGCCCACAATGCGTTTGGCATACTGCACGGGAATGCGCCGCTCGCTTCGCTCCACGAACACGATAAAGGCGACCACGACCAGCATTACCGCGAGCAGAATTAATACGGCCGGCACTGTGAACCCGCCCCAGGCCTGCGTTTGCACTTTATTCACCAGGTCGCCGATGCCGCTGGGAAGGCCGACAACAATGCCGGCGAAGATGAGCAAACTCATTCCTTCGCCGATGCCGCGGTCCGTAATCTGCTCGCCCAGCCACATCACAAACGTTGCGCCGGTGGTCAGCGTAAGCACGGTCATCAGCACAAAACCGGGACCGGGATTGGTGACATAAGGGGTGGTGCTGGAGCCATGAACCAGCGTCATCGCAATGGCGAACGACTGCACGATCGCAAGGCCGACCGTCATGTATCGCGTCCATTGCGTGATCTTCTTGCGGCCCATTTCGCCTTCTTTTTGCAGGCGGGCCAATGGCTCATAGACGACGGTCAGCAACTCGAAAATAATCGCCGCCGTGATATAGGGCATGATTCCGAGGGCAAAAACGGTGAGTCGGCGCAGGTTGCCGCCGCTGAACATATCGATCAGTCCGAGAGAGCTGCTGCTGTTTTGCGCGAAGAATTGTTCCAGAAGCTTGGTGTTCACGCCCGGCGTCGGAATATGCGAACCCAGCCGGTATATTGCCAGAATGAACAGGGTGAACAGAACCCGCTTGCGCAGGTCCGGGATTCGGAAGATGTTTAACAGCTTTTCCAGCATGCTACTCCTGCCTGTCTCAGAGGAAAACCAGGGTCAATATGTCCTGTTTACTTCCTTCAAGGTCGCCACTCCCTGGCGATCGCGTCGATTCGTGCACTTGGTTTCGAAACGCGCCTACCCTGGTTTTGCTCTACTCGCCGATCAGAATTGCTTTCCCACCGGCCTTTTCGATCTTCTCCTGGGCGGACTTCGAAAACTTGTGGGCATGCACGGTCACAGCGACCGTCAGTTCACCCACGCCCAGAATCTTGACCAGCGCATCGCGCTTGCGCACCAGCTTCAGCTCGACCAGCTTTTCGTAGGTCAGCTCGTCCTGCGCAAATTCCGCAATGCGGTCCAGATTGAGCACGGTATATTCCGTGCGAAAGATATTGGTGAATCCGCGCTTCGGCAGGCGGCGATGCAGCGGCATCTGTCCGCCTTCAAACCCGCGCATCAGGCTCGAACCCGACCGCGATCCCTGACCCTTGTGGCCTCGGGTGGACGTCTTGCCCATCCCCGATCCCATGCCGCGGCCGATCCGCTTCTTGCCCGAGTTCGCCTTCTTCGGCGCTCTTAAATTGGATAAATTCATAATTTCCTCAATTTTGTTATCCCGACCAAAGCGGCGCCCCAGGTTCGCGAAGCTATTGGTCCGGCGCTGCTGCATTGGATCGTCGCAGCCCACACTAGCCGCAAAGAACGCGGCGAGTATGGGGCACCCAGGTTCAACCTTTTAGGACTGAGGCAATAACCTTGGCTTAAATGTTTCTACTTCTCAAATTCGTATACATCAAGACTATCGAAAAATCTATCCAACAATGCGCACGAGATGCGGAATCGCTTTCACCATGCCACGCACTGAAGGCGTGTCCTCGCGCTCGACAATCTGGCGCAACCGAGTAAAGCCCAGCCCCTTGACGACCTTCCGGTGCTTGTCCGGGGTGCAGATGGCCGACCGGTAATATTCAATCTGGATTCGCGTGGCTTCACCGCCAGTCGCGCTCTTTTTTACCGCTTTCTTTTTCTCTGCCATTGGATTACAGCTCCTCTACCGGCTTGCCGCGCAGTGCAGCCACGTCGCGCTTGTCGCGCAACTGCACCATGGCCGCGAACGTGGCCCGCACAACGTTGTGCGGGTTCGGCGAGCCCAGGCTCTTGGTCAGTACATTCTGGATTCCCACGGAGGTCATAATCGCGCGCACAGCGCCGCCCGCAATCACTCCGGTGCCTTCCGGCGCCGGCTTCAACAGCACCTGGCCGGAACCGAACCGACCAAGGACCTGATGCGGAATCGAAGTGTCCGTCATGTTGACGCGCACCAGATGTTTTTTCGCCGCCTCAATTCCCTTGCGAATCGCCTGCGGAACTTCCTTCGCTTTGCCGGAACCAAATCCCACCACTCCGGCAGACGCATCGCCGACCACGACCAGCGCCGCGAACGACATGTTCTTGCCGCCCTTGACGACCTTGGTTACGCGGTTGATCGAGACCACCTGGTCTTTCAGGTTGTACTGCCCGGCTTCCAGCTTTTTCTTAATGATTGCCATTCCGTCCGTTTTCCTTTCAGACCCTCAGCAGACAAATGTAGCCATGTCATCCTGAGGGAAGCGAAGGACCTTGCGTTCCCTTCGCGCTACAAATAATCCAGCCTAAAAATCCAGTCCCGCTTCGCGCGCCGCGTCCGCCAGCGCTTTGATGCGACCGTGATAAAGATACCCGCCACGGTCAAAAACCACTTTCTTGATGCCCTTTTCCTTTGCCTTCTCCGCGATCAGCCTGCCAACTTCTTTGGCCGCCGCGACATTGCCGCCTGTCTTCAGCTTTGCGGTCATGCTGGATGCCGATGCCAGGGTTGTCCCGGCCTGATCGTCGATCAGTTGCGTGTAAATCTGATTCAAAGAGCGATACACGTTCAACCGCGGGCGCTCCGCCGTTCCCTGCATCTTGCGGCGAATGCGCGCATGGACTCGCTGGCGGTTGTTATTGCGTAGGTTCTGCGAAATCATAAAATTGCTTCCTTCCTAAAAGCGGAAATGCCCCGCATCTCCGTTCGGTTCTGAACTTCGCAATCCCGGCCATCGGGCCCAGGACTACTTGGCGCCAGTCTTGCCAACCTTCTTCTTCAGCTTCTCGTCCGAGTAGCGAACGCCCTTGTTCTTATACGGATCAGGCTTGCGCAGGGACCGCATGTCCGCCGCAACCTGGCCAACCTTCTGGCGATCGATTCCGCTGATCGTCAGCCGGGTCTGCTTGGCATCGATCGCCGCCGCAATTCCAGTCGGCAGAGGAAACTCGATTGGATGCGAATAACCCAGCGTGAAAACCACCGTGTTCTTGCCCTTTAACTCAGCGCGGTATCCAATTCCAACAATGTCCAGGTCGCGCGTCCATCCCTGAGTCACTCCGCGGACCGCATTCGCCACCAGCGCGCGCGTCAATCCGTGAATCGCGGCCTGCGACTCCTCCTGGCGAATCACGTGCAGGTGCCCGTCCTTCTCTTCAAACTTCAATCCGCCGGGAATTGCCTGCTCAACTTTGCCCTTCGGGCCTTCCACCACGACCGTATTGCCATGCACCGAGTACTTGACGCCCTTGCCCAGCGGAATTGGTTGTTTTCCTATACGCGACATCTTGCGATTCTCTTTCTCTTCGGCTTGCGAGTCCCGCCTGGGATTGCCTTCCCCGCGCGTTCCACTGCAGCCATTCAATCAACGCGTGCGGTCGTTACCAGACTTCGCACAACAGCTCGCCGCCCACGCCTTCGCGACGCGCCTGACGGCCTGTCATTACGCCCTTCGGCGTGGTGATGATGCTGATGCCGAGGCCGCCCTGAACCCGCCGAATTTCATCGCGATGCACGTACACGCGGCAGCCCGGATGGGAC
>JBOGLY010000060.1:0-10252 GCA_050746425.1 Acidobacteriaceae bacterium | reverse complement strand
TGCATACATCCCATACAGGTTCAGGGTGGGCAGCAGCTCGCTGTTGATAGATTTGAGACTCATCTTCGCGACCTGCATTGCAATCTCATCTTCAATGACGTCGGGCCGGTTCTTTTCGGCCTCGGCGATGAGATCATCAACCGGCATGGAAGCGTTGGGATCGGCTGGACCGATGCGATCCAGAGGAATGACTGCCATCTCATCGATGAGCGGGTCGTCGCTCTTGGTGATCGCGTTCTTAAGGAGGAGTTCGTTCAGACGGAGGTTGGCTCGCGAAACGGTGAGGTCGCCTTCGCTTGTGGCCACATCGGATTGATCCTTCAGCACCTGCATGGCTGGGATCGCGTTCAGCTTCAGCTGCTTCTCATCGTTCTGCAGGGTCTGTTGTGCAAAGGCCAGCGAACGCTCCTTTACCTGTTCGTCTTCATAAGCATTGACTAGATCCCAATAGATATTCTCTACCTGCGTCACAGTCGCAATCACTTGGGCGCGGAAGGCAAGGTTGGTAATCTGGAGATTTTTCCTGGCAATATGAATGTAACGCTCGTTGGTAGACAAACCGAAACCAGCCAGCAACTGCTGCGTGAATATCGCCTCGAAATTTGAGTAAAGCGTGGGGTTGATGGCTTCGTGTGGGCTGTTATTTGCAAAGCGCTGCCCCTCGTAATTGACTGTTATGTTGGTACCCAGCGGAAACGACTGACTGTAATTTGCCAGCGCCTCGATGGTGTTCTGCTCAAACGTGGGAACGCCCACCTGGAAGACGTTGCCTTCTTGTGTGATGGTGTGATCCACGTAGCCTTTGAAATTCAGATAAGGATCGAAGGAGCTTACGGCGGTTCCGGCACCCAGCGTCGAAGTCACAATGCCTCCTGCGCCGGCCGCGGCAGATCCGGAACTGGCACCCGCGCCGCCGGTGTTCGGCGAACCGAAGCCGCCCTCCGTGGACGATTGCACAATTCCGGTATTCACGCCGTTCACCGTGCCCCCGGCTTTGGTGCGCGCGTAATCCGTTTGCGCAATGGGGAAGTTGTAGCGGAAGTAGGCAAGATCGAGATTGTTCTCGATGGCAAGAGCGATCGTATCGCTCAACGAGATGTACAGCTTTCCATCGCGGATGAGGCTTTGCATGCGTGGCGAGTTGCTTAGGTCCAGTGGCGGCGCATTGGTGGGTCTATAAGGTGATAGTGGCTTGTGCGAGTGCGGCAGGGAGACGTGAAAAGGCTGTTGTGGAGCAAACGACGGCTGCTGCGCCTGTTGTATTTGTTGCGCCAGCGAGGAAGATGCCGCCGTCTGTGGGTTCGTAGCGGGCGCAGGAGCCTCGGGCACAGCCGAACTTCTGTGCGAATCGGTAACCGCTGCCGGTGGGACTTTCTGGGCAAATGAAACTGTCCCAGTTAGTACTAGGCCAATCAATGCACTGGCACCCAAGAAGGCCCACGTATGACACGACTGAGGGTTCATCAAGCTCGTCCGTCTCCTGTTCGCTGTAGCTCCGGTCGCGCAGAATCGGAGACCATCCATCCGTCGCATAGCTCGATGATGCGCGTCCCATAGGTGGCATTCAGATCGGAGTGCGTCACCTGGACAATCGTCGTTCCCTGTTGGTTGAGCTCGCGAAACAATTCCATGATCTCTTTTGCCTGGACAGAATGCAGGTTGCCGGTCGGTTCATCGGCCAGCAACAATGCGGGTTTGTGGATGACGGCTCGCGCGATGCCTACAAGTTGCTGTTGTCCGCCAGAAAGCTGCGACGGAAAAAGATCTTTCTTGGCCACCATGCGGAAGCGGTCCAGCACATCGGCCACCATCCCCTGCCGCACAGAGGAAGGAATGTTCTTGTAGGACAAAGGCAGATCGATATTCTCGGCGACCGTCAGATCGTCGAGCAGATGATAGCTCTGGAAGACCATGCCCATGCTGCGCCTGGCGAGATCGGCGCGCTGTTTACGGTTGAGCTTATGAACGGCCTGATCGCCAAACCCGTACTCCCCGCGCCAGTCGTCATCGAGCAGCCCGAGAATATTCAGGAGGGACGATTTTCCCGATCCCGACGGCCCCATAATGGTGACAAACTCACCCGGCTGAATGTCAAGGTTGATCCGCCGCAACACCCAAAACTGCCCTGCTCCCAATTTGTAACTGCGTTCGATATTTTTCAGTTGAATCATTCTGTCCTACTCCTCCCGCAAAGTCTTGGCGGGATCGATGCGCGCGATACGTCGCGTCGGGAGAAATGTTGCCGCCATCGCCGCCACGGCCAGCACTACGGCCGTTCCTACCAGCGTGGCCGGATCGGTCGTTCGGATGCCATAGAGGATGCTCTTCATCGCGTGCAGAACCAGTAGCGATGCGGCAATGCCCACGCACAAACCGAGCCCAGTGGCAAAGATGCCAGCTCGGCCAATCTCCAGCATTGCCTGCCGCGTCGACGATCCCAGCGCCAGGCGAATGCCGATCTCGCGCGTACGCTGGACGATCAGGTTGGCGATCAACCCATACACGCCGATGACAGAGAGCAACAATGCCAGTGCCGCCATCACCCCCAGCAGCATCACCTCAATGCGCTGCATGCCTAAGGCATGTTGTTCCAGCTCCGCCATGCTGTAGAAACCGGCAAACGGAAGCGAGGGGTCGGCCTCGGCGAGTGCTTTCTGCATCGCGCCGGTAATTCCGACGATCGGGCCGCGCAGGCGCACAATCCAACTAGGCTGAAACCAGACGTGCGCCATGGCGAGGAAACTGGAACTCACCTGCGCGGCGGGGATGTAGAGCGTCGGCTCAGTCGCAAGCGGTGCAGCGCTGTTAAAGCTCGGCGCCTTTACCACATCGTCCACTACGCCGACGATCGCTGTATTCTTGGCAATCTCTCCCTTTGTGCCGAGGTGACGCCCCACGGGATCGCGCTCTCCAAGGTATCGGCGCGCATAGGCCTCATTGACGATGGCCACCGGCTCGCTTGCAGCCGTATCGCCGGCGGAGAAATCTCGTCCGGCCAGCAAATGCATTCGCAGCACATCGAAGTATCCGGGTGTCACATAGATCACCGACGAAGTGAACCCCTTGCCTGCGTTCTTTCCGTCTGCCACCCGTATGAAGTCATTCAGCCCTCGCTGGTACCGAAGGCTCAGACCGACTGCGGCGTTCTCGACGCCGGGAATCTGCCGCATGGCTTCCAAGCTCGTCGAGAGCAATTGCTGGAAGGCTGCCGGACTGTGATAGCGGGCCTCGTCCAGCGAGACCTTGCCGGTCATCACATGGGTGGGATCGAAGCCCGGCGGCAATGTCTCCAGGTGGATCAGCGAGCGAATCAGCAAGCCGGAAGCTGCGACCAGCACAACGGTCAGTGCAATCTCTCCAGCTATCAGCAAGGTGCGGACTTTGCGATTCCCAGCGTTGGAGATGGCCCGGTTCGCGCCGAAGGCCATTGCTGAACTCAGATCGATACGCCGCAGCTCTAATGCCGGAAGCATGCCGAAGAGCACGCTTGCTGTCAGCGATACCGCCAGCGTAAACAGCAACACCCTGCCATCCAGGCCGAAATTATTTGTCGGCAGCAGCCCCATCGGTAGCACATTCCGCAGCACCACCAGGGAACCATCGGCAACACCCAAGCCAGCCGCGCCGCCAAGCAGGGCCAGCAGCATGTTCTCCGTCCACAACTGTCGCACCAGTTGCCATCTGGCACCGCCCAATGCCATGCGTGTCGCCATCTCTCCGCTGCGGCGCTGTGCTCGCACCAGGCCCAAGCCCGCCAGATTCGCGCAAGCAATCAGAAGAATTAGGCCAACGGCAATCATCAGCCCCAGGACTGCCGGACGTAGCGGCTCGGCCTCGCTTTGTTGCAGCGGTAGACCTTCGAGGTGAAAGGACACGCCCGCGTTCGCGGCCGCCTCGCGGACGAGCGCCCCCGGTCTTATCCGGCTCAACTGCGCGTCGGCTTGGGTCCAGGTGCTTCCCGGCTTCAGCCGCAATAGCACTCCGTAGTTTGTCCCTCTGCCTTCACCTGTCGTGCTGGGCCGCAATGGCGTCCACACATCCGGAGGCCGTGTCACTCCTTCGTTCTCCGGCGAGTGCGCGCCACGCGCGAGTACCCCGACCACCGTATAGGGCGTGCCCTTCAGCAAAATAGTGCGTCCAAGGATATGCGGATCGGAGTGAAATGTATTGCGCCACAGCGCGTTACTCAGAACAACCACATCCGGCCCATGCGGGTGGTCTTCTTCCGCCGTGAAACTGCGGCCCATCCACGGCGGGGTTCCCAGCACTTCAAAATATTTTGACGAAATGCGCAACTGCTGCACATACTGCACGCTTGATCCCGCCTGCAGATTAACGCCGCTTTCCATCCCTTCCGCAGCCGCCGTCACTGCCGGGGCTTGGTCGCGCACCATCTCATAGGTTTGGCCATCGGCGCTGTCGTCGTCTTCCATGCCCCTTGCGGATCGCCAATGGGTAATCAGTGCGCCGAGTTTTTCCGGCTGCGGATAGGGTAGCGGACGCAGCATCAGCGCATTCACTACACTGAAAATCGCGGTGTTCGCTCCAATGCCGAGCGCAAGCGTCAGGGTCGCGGTGATCGCAAATCCGGGCGAATTGCGCAATTGCCGGAGCGCGTAGCGAAGATCGTTGAGCAGAGAGTTCATTCGAGCATCTCCTATTCGTCTCGCAGCGCGTGCATCGGGTCCACGGTGGCGGCTCGATTCGCAGGCATCGCGGATGCCGCCAGCGAAAACGCTAAAATGACCGCGGCGGAAACGACGAGCACCAGCGGATCGAACGGATTGACTTGAAAAAGAAGGCTGCGCAATAGCTGTGTCGCCGCGACCGCGCCGGCGAGGCCAATGGCACACCCGAGCAGAGCGAGTTTTGCTCCGGAGAACAGAATCAACCAGCGTATGCCAGAACGAGACGATCCCAGTGCGAGTCGAATGGCCATTTCATGCGTTCGCTGCGCGACCGAGAAAGCAACCACGCTATAAATGCCGAGGATGGCCAGCAGCAACGCAATCGACCCGAAGGCGGTAATGATTGTCGTGTTGAATCGCCGAGGCGCTTCCGTGGAGGAGACCGCCTCGTCCATGGTTTGAACCTGCGAAATGGCGAGTTGCGGATCGAGCGAGCGGAAAACCGCGCGCAAGGAATTTTCCATCTGTTCCGGCGGCACGGCGGCCCGCAGCGTTACGAACAATGAACTTCCATCCAGGTTTGTCGGCGAGGCGAATTGACCGAACGAGGCATTCCCTTGATCGACGGGCTGGTAGTACTGTTCGCGCGTATCGTCATCCGGCGAGCCGAGTTTCACGTCGCCAATTTCGCCGACGATGGTCATGTAGGGTGTCTTCGTTTCATTAGTCCCTACGCGTATCCGCTTCCCGAGGGGGCTTTTCCCGGGCCAGTAATGCTCCGCGAGCTTGCGGTTAACGATAACGACCAGTTGCGAATGTGCGTTGTCGGCGTCGGTAAAAAAGCGGCCGCGCAGCAAGGGAATACGCATGGCGCGAAAATAATTTCCTTCGGTTTGAGAGACCTGGGCTATGTTAACCAGCGCGCCCTTTGGCTGAACGTAACCTTCTACAACAAAGCCGTTGCTATTGTTGAAGCCTGTCATCGGGACAATGCTGGCCAACCCTGCCGATTGCATTCCCGGGAGTTGGCGAAGACGTCGCATTAGTTCACGGTTGAAGTCGTCGACTGAACTCTGGGAGTTATATTGCTTTGGCGGGAGGCTGTATTGTGCGATCACGACATGGGCTGGATTGAAACCGAGATCCACATCGCGCATGTTCTGAAAGCTGCGCAACAGCAGGCCGGAAGCGATGAGAAGTACGAGCGCGATGGCAATTTCCGATATGACCAGAATGGAGCGAAGACGCGCATGCCCTCCGCCGACACTGCCGGTGCGACCCCCTTCTTTTAGCGCCTCATTCATATTGGTGCGAATGGCGGCGAAGGCCGGCGCAAGGCCGCATAGAATTCCGGTGGCGATCGCAAGCAGCAGGGCGAAGGCGGTGACCATCCAGTTCAACTGAATGTCTTCAATTCGAGGCAAATTCTCCGGCAGCAGGCCGACGGAGAGGCGAATGACGATTCCGGCAAATGCAATACCGAGCAGTCCGCCGGACACGCTCAGCAGGAGGCTTTCCAAAACCGCCTGGCGCACAAGCGTTCTCGAACTTGACCCAAGAGCGAGGCGAACCGCAGTCTCCCGCCGGCGGCGAACCGCACGAACCAGCAGCAGACCGGCAAGATTGGCGCAGGCAATCAGCAGCACGACAAATACGGCGAGGAACAAAAGGCGTATTAGCGGACGAGCTGCGGCGACAGTCGATGCGCGCATCGGTTGGACCACCGCGCTTATGTGCAAGCTGGTCATGAATGCGGGATAGTTGCGCATGATTTCACGCGCGACTCGGTTTGCGTCCGCTTGTGCCTGAGCTGCCGTCACGCCGGGCTTCAGACGCGCGACCATGCTGAAGTTCCATGACGCTATGCCTTGCGTAAGCTCACCGGGAGTTAGACTCAGGGGCACCCAGAGTTCGCTGCGATTGAGGTGCCCAGGCTGCAAGGGAAACTCAAAATTGCGCGGCATCACGCCGATCACAATGTAGGGCTGGCGATCGAGAAGAATCTTTTTGCCGAGAATGTTCGCGTCGGCATGGAAGCGACCCTTCCACGTGGAATAGCTGAGGACAGCGACATGCTGACCTTGCTCGTCTTCTTGCGGCGTAAAAAATCTACCCATCAGCGGCGCGACGCCGAGCGTGGGAAAAACGCCGGCTCCGAGGCGCGTTGCGTTGATGTTGACCGGCTGCACGTCGCCGGATAGCTGATAACTCGTCGGTCGGTAGCCGCCCATGCTGCTGAATGCTGTGGCGTCGCGCGAGTATGCGACGACATCGGGAGCGGTGACCGCGATGAAATTCGCACCAAGACTGATGCCCTGCAGGTGATCGCCGAGCGCCACGAGTTGGCCGGGGTCGTGGAAGGGCAGCGGACGCAGCAGGACGCCATCGACGACAGAGAAAATTGCCGTGGTCGCACCGATGCCGAGCGCAAGCGTGAGAATTGCAGTCAGGGTGAATCCGGGCGACTTGCGCAACTGGCGCAGTGCGTAGCGAAGATCGTTCGCGAGATTTTTCATCATCGTTCTCCTATTCGGACCGCAGCGCCTGCATGGGATCGACAGACGCGGCGCGGCGCGCGGGAATCCACGCCGCAATCAAGGCAATCAACATCATCAGCAGCGAAACTATGCAGAAAGTAAGCGGATCGACCGGGCTTACCTCAAACAGAAAGCTATGCAGCAATCGCGTCAGCGCAATCGCTACCGCCAGGCCCGCAGCCGATCCCAGAACTGCAAGCAGCAGACTATGCTTCACAATTCCAAGCGCTATCTGGCGCCTTTGTTCGCCCAGCGCAAGGCGAATCCCGATTTCGCGCGTGCGCCAGCTCACGATGTAGGCAATGAGGCTATACACGCCAATTGCGCCAATGATTAACGACAACACCCCGAAACTCAGCAATAACAGGGTCAAGGAACGCGGCGCGGATACGGACGCAGAAACAACCTCATCCAAGGTGCGCACTCTTGTCACGGGAACCAGCGGATCGATTTCGGCAACCGCGCGGCGCAGCGCTGCCGCCGCCTGAGAAGGGGTGGTTCGAGTGCGCAGCATCACATACATGGTTGGGTGCGCCTGCATGGCGGTCATCGGGAGAAAAATTTCATCCTGGAACCCGCCTTCGAGGCTGCCTTCGCGAGCATTCCGCACCACGCCAACGACGATCGAAGCCTTCCGCGGATTCCACACCGTCGGCGCAGGTTCGTCATCAACCTCGATGATGTGTTTCCCCAATGGGTCCTGGTGCGGCCAAAGTTTTTCGGCCATGTGCTGGTCAATCACCACTGCCCGGCTAGCACCCGATGCATCCGACGGCGTTAGAAGGCGGCCGCGTACAAGCTGCAAGCCCAACACAGAAAAATAGCCGGCCGATACGGTGCGTCCCGTCGCCAGGCTGGCTCCTTGGCGGGCTTCTCGCGGATGCCCTTCGGCATCGTAGACGTAATTCTCATTCCACCCGCTCATGGGCAGAGAGTCGGTGAGGGCCACGGCCTCTGTGCCCGCAATGCCGCGCACGCGATCCAACAGGGTTTCAAAAAACGATTGGCACCGTCCTTTTTCGCTGCACGCCGTCGCATCCAGCGATACCTCCGCCGTCACGATATGGTCTGTATTGAAGCCCGGGTTTACCTGGGAAAGCTTGTACAGGCTGTGCAGCATCAGTCCGGCGACCGTGATTACAACCACCGACGATCCGATCTGTCCGATCACCAGGATCCTCGACAGGCGGAACTGTGAAACCTTTCCGGCGAAACCGCGGCTGCCCGACCGAAGGGTTTCCAACAGATGAGACGACGCTATTTTTACTGCTTTGATCGCTGGAACCATGCCGAAAGAGAAACCTGCAAACACTGAGGCGAGCGCCGCAAAAAGAAGGACGCTCCAGTTGAATGAAACATTTCCGAGCCGGGGCGTATCTGCCGGCAATAGGCGCACAAACACCTGCAGGCTTGCAGCGGCGAAGATTAAACCTACCGCTCCCGCGAGCAGGCCCAAGACGAGGCTCTCCGACAACAATTGCTGGACCAGCCTTCTGCCCGTAGCTCCCAGCGCTCCACGCACCGCAATTTCCCGCTCTCGCCCAGATGCCCGTGCCAGCGTAAGGTTCGCAACATTCGCGCATGCGATCAGCAGGATCAGTCCCACAGCGCCAAACAATAGCAAAAGTTTCGGCTGGACCGCCCCGACTTCCGATTGCAGCAGCGGCACGACCGTCATATCGGAAGCCCAGATGTCAGGCATTCGCCAGGGAAACAGCGGCAGCAGGACGTTGTGCAACTTCCGCAACTCCGCCTGCGCCTGAGCAGGAGCCACTCCGTTCTTCAGGAGACCAACAGCGCGTAAGTCAAAATTTTGCCAGGCGTCGATGGGGTCGTTTCCTTTGAACGAGACTGGAATGACAAACTGCGTGTCCGGATATGGGAAATGAACTCCAGCCGGCATAACGCCGAGAATCGTTCGCCAGACTCCATCGATACGAACTCTTTGCCCCAAAACGGTTGGATTGCCGCCAAAATGTTCTCGCCAATATCCATAGCTCAGCACAACATCCAGATCCTGCCCCGCGATTGCGTCCCCTTCGCTAAAGAAACTGCCGAGCGTTGGACGAATTCCCAGCGTCTTGAATGTATTGACCGTGACCATCGAGCCGAATTCGCGGTCGACTGAATCCGCACTGGAAACATTCATTTCAGCATCGGCGCTATATCCGCTGATCGATTGGAAAGACCTGGAATGAGTGCCCAGTTCTCGAATCCAACCCTTTGGAAAAATTTCCCCGTTCTCCCCCGAAATCCGCATGAGCCTGTCTTGGTGTGGAAACGGCAACGGACGCAGCATGATCGAATCCACCAGCGTGAAGATGACCGCATTTGCGCCGATGCCGAGCGCCAGCGTCAGTACCGCCGTCACCGTAAATGCCGGCGACTTGCGCAACTGCCGCAGCGCATAGCGAAGATCGTTGAGCAGCGTCGTCATTGCAGTAATGCGCTTTCTTGCGCCAATTTTTTGCGCAGATCGTCTTCGGACACTACCTGGCCATCGAACAGATGCACTTCGCGATCGGCAAGTTTGGCGAATCGCGGATCGTGCGTCACCATGCAAATGGTTGCGCCGTCTTTGTGCAGTTCTTTCAGCAACTCCATGACGGCTTCGCCGTTGCGCGAATCGAGGTTCCCCGTGGGCTCGTCAGCCAGAAGGATTGACGGTGAGCCAGCCAGTGCGCGGGCCACGGCGACGCGCTGCTGCTGGCCGCCGGAAAGCTGCGAAGGATAATGCCGCAGCCGGTGCGCCATGCCTACGCGGCCCAGGGACTCATCGACCCGCCGCTTGCGCTCCGCCGATGGCATTCCCGAGCGATAGGTCAGCGGCAGCTCGACATTTTCGTAGACAGTCAGATCTCCGATGAGGTTGAAGCTTTGGAAAATGAAGCCAATCTCCTGATTACGAATGCGCGACCGCTCCGCGAAGCTGAGGTTTCCGACCGGGCGCGTGTTCAACAGATAGCTGCCGCCGCTGGGCGTATCCAGCAGGCCGAGAATGGATAGCAGAGTCGACTTTCCGCAGCCGGATGGCCCGGAGATGGCGACATACTCCCCGCGGTCGATGGTGAGGTGAATGCCCGACAG
>JBOGLY010000059.1:0-10329 GCA_050746425.1 Acidobacteriaceae bacterium | reverse complement strand
GGCGATTGGAATGCGGAAAAAGACAACAAGGTCGCCGTGTTCGGAATGCTTGACCGCGAGACGCGCGAAGTACGCGCCAAGGTCATCCCCGATGTGAAGCGCGAAACCTTGCAGAGCGAAATTCTCGATCAGGTCGCACATGGCTCTAAGCTTTACACCGACGATTGGACTGGCTATCGTGGCCTGAAAAGCAGTTCGTTCACGATACTGTGAACCATCTTGAGGAATACGTTCGCGGACAGGTTCACACTCAGGGAATAGAGAATTTCTGGAGTCTACTCAAGCGCGGACTGAAAGGCACATACGTTGCGGTCGAGCCGTTCCACCTTGAGCGGTACGTGGATGAACAGGCATTCCGGTTTAACAATCGCGCAACCAAAGAAAATCCGATGACTGACGCGGATCGATTCATCCTTGCCTTATCGCAGATCGCGGGAAAGCGGTTGACCTATGCAGAATTGACCGGCAAGGTGGGAGAAACGGCGCTATGAATCGTTCTGGAAGAAACGGCAAAAGCGGGGCAAGCGTCGATAGCTTCGAGATTGCACAGTCGATGCGTGCTGCGCGTTTAGAGGCTGGACTCAGACAATCCGATTTGGCCGAACTGATGGCGACATCGAGAACAACGATTACCCGCATCGAAAGCGGTCGAGAATTCCCTCAGATCGCTACGCTCGAACGCTGGGCAGAACTGACAGGAAAGCAGCTAGAAATCAGGCTTGTTTAGCCTTCTTTGTCCCTGTTTTCTCTGCTTCCATGCGACGCTGTAATTCTGTCTTAGACACCTTCATGATCGTTCGCATGGCGTCCGTGAAGCGTTCAAATTCTGGATTTTTCGGCGGCGTCTTCATGGCGTTATCATAGCGCAATCTGGAAAGGTGGGATTTTATGGGCGAGATTCTAGCCTCTGCTTCCTTTGAGCATTGTGTGATTCTTGGTTGTCCAGTTCGAGATAATGAGTCCCCTTGCAATATTCCTCTCCCGCGTCAAAGCCATTTAGGAATATACGAAGGTCAAGACTATCGGCCCATGCATAATTGGCGAGAAGATTTTTTATGCCTTCGGCACGGGCGTGTGTACGCGTGTTCGCCTGCCAACATCCGTCTCGAAACTGACATGAGGGCCCCAGGTCAGCCCGTGTCCCCTTTGTGGCAAGTTGATGCGTTGTGTGGGTATGAACGCTGCGGAGCAGTGCATACCCTCTATACAGGTAGGATGACAGACTGGTCTTCCATCGTGAGCAGAATAGTGCAGCTTGATCCTGAATTGCTCTGCCGTGACCACGCTTTCGTGTGGCGCGAAGAATTGATAACAGGAAGCTTGATGACACATTAATCTCCTATGCGAAATACGCTTGTGCGGCGCGCAATGCCCTGCGATACTTCCAGCCATTGATCTTTGCTTTGAAGATTCCACCCCGCGTGCCGCAGATGGAGGCGCTGAAAATGAAGAGGCGTTCATGGCCGGAAACCGACGGCGGCAAGCTGTTAAATAAATGGTTCCAATCCGCCTGCGAAATCAACATATCGTCAGGGGGAAGCTCCTCTAAACATTTCTCCATAAAAAAAGGATTGATTGAGGAATTGAGTCCAGACTTAATTCGCCTGCGCGGTCCAGATGGCCGAACCGTCGAAATGTCGCTATCAGACGAGGTGATCTTCGAAGACGTTGTAAGCGCAGAAATGGTTCGATCAGTTCCCGCACTTGAGGGAAGGGTATACGGCGAACAGTTGATATTGGGGATGGGCTGGGAAAGATGGCTAACGTTTGGTCCAGCAGAAATTGAAGGAAAATAGACTTGTGCCATACACACACTCCATGCGATGATTCGTGTGTGAGTGTCGTATTAGACCCCGCCTGCCAGCGGGGTTTTCTATTCCCTATTTCTTTCTCGGAACTTAATGTATTCCGGGTCTGCCTCATATTTCTCAGTAAAAATCTTCATTGCGGCGTCAAAGATCGCTTTGCGCTCTGCAATCTCTCCGAGGTCATTGAGGAGGCTCAAGCTCCTCTCTTTCTCGCCGTAAAACCGCCCGAGAAAATCTCCCGCCGCATCCTTTATTGCCTTGCCGAGAGACCGAAGCGCCACGAGTGGGGGGGCGTCCGGCGGTAGCTGGCACGGCATATGAGCAACACTGCGACGACTGGTAAGAATCTTCCATACGACACTAGGCGTATTGCCTCCATTGGCTATGCTTGAAAATTCTCCCGCGAGAAGGTCGGCCATTTGTAAAGCAGCAACCTTTTTGTCATCGCCAGGTGTGCAAGTTCCAGCGTGGCTCATGATCTCCGACCACGGGCAGTCTTCCATATGCCTCATCTCTTCGTAGATAGCAATGCATCCCCGCAGCTCACTACGCTCATCGAAAACGAAGTCTATGGTCTCTCCAGGATGCACATCTCTTGCGTATTGCAGCACCCCAGAGGTCGCAGTAAAGAATCCCCAATCATAAACACGACTCCCCACCATACCTTTAGTCGCTTTTGGATCACGATATTCAAACCATTTGTGGTGAACGCTGGCGCAAAATCCTTGAAGGTCCGATTCCCCCACTATTCCCGCTAAGGCTTCCCGCTTCTTCTCAGATGCTTCGGTCAAAAAGCGGTAGAACTGGCCGTTCAGATTCTTGGCTTCATCGCTCTTGAAATAGGTGATTTTGGGATGACGATTCAGGCACTCATCCCAAGCATCAGCAATGCGCTCCCATTGCTCCACTGATCCGAGATAGCCCCCCACAATAAGAACTTTGTCTTCAGTGGGATTCAACCCGCTCTCATCAAAGAACGCTCGCATCACCATAACTAGACATTTTCCACGCAGACGCGACGGGATTCCGCACAAATGCGGGATGAGATGCGAGAGCGGAAAAGAGGTGCCCACCGCCCCAATCTCTATATCTTCGAGTTTGGAGCAGGTGGGCATGGTGTGTCAAGTATATTCTTACCCGCTTCTGAGACTTGGGTTGAACTTGGTCAGGTTTCCATCTGCAGAGCCGCATTCTACTTTACTTCCGCAGCAATTTGAATGCATGCGTCCACTCGTTGTGCAGGAATCCGGGAATGCACCACAGCATGCATAGAGGTTCGATGGCGCGCGCTGCCTCCATCGTGCCCATGTCCGCGGTCTCCCATCCAAACTGATCCAGGATACCCGTCACTGTTGCTTTGGCGGCATCGTTGTTGCCGCAAATAAACATGGTCGGCTTTCCATTTTCAAAATGCGGGTTCACAAACCATTGACTGCCAACCGAGTTGAACGCTTTCACGAAATGGGCAGACGGAAACTGCTGCTGCAGGTTCTCCATTAACGATGCATCGAGGCTGGTAAAAAATTTGAGGACGCCGTTGCTGGGGGCCGTATCCGCGATGGGATTGGTGGCGTCGATTACTGTCTTGCCCGCTAGATTGTCGCTGCCCGCTGCGCGCAATGCCTCTGCCGCGGCCAACCCTTTCACGGCGAGGACAACGACGTCTCCAAACCTTGCCGCTTCGCTCATTCCGCCAATACGACCTTTCGCATACTGTCGTCTCCAGTCCGCGAGTTTGGCTGCGTCTCGCGTGCCCAGCATCGTTTCATAACCATGCGCGAGGAAGCCAGAACCCAGAGCTTGCGCCACGCCGCCTGAGCCAAGAATTCCAATCTTCATGTTCGCTTCTCCTCTTCTTTGAAAGCATCCGCGCCAGGTAGATCACCATGACGACGGTGGTGGAAAATACGGCGTGATGCGTCACCCCAAATTTACTTCGGTGCGGGCGAGCACTTTGATCTCCAGCCGGTTGTGCAGCGGGTCGGCGTCGAGCAGCACGCGATCGCCATGTACCACTTCGCCGTCGAGAATCTTGATGGCGAGCGGGTCCTGAATCAGCCGCTGAATCGCTCGCTTCAACGGACGAGCACCGTAGGCTCGATCGTAGCCGGTTAGGAACAATTGCCGTTTCGCCGCCTCGGTCATCTCCACTGTGATGCGGCGATCTGCCAGCGTGCGATTCAGGTCCGCAATCCGCAGCGTAAGAATGTGCTCCAACTGCTCCTCACCCAGCGGACGGAAGATCACAATATCGTCGACGCGGTTTAGGAACTCCGGACGGAACGTTTGCCGCAGTATCTGCAATACCTGCTCGCGAGCCGCGTCGAACGAGGATTCGTCCTCGAGCGCCTCGTTGTTCAAAAATTGCGCACCCAGGTTGGAAGTCATGATGAGCACCGTGTTTTTGAAGTCCACCGTGCGCCCCTTTGAATCGGTGAGCCGCCCATCGTCGAGCACTTGCAGCAGCACGTTGAACACATCGGGATGCGCCTTCTCAATTTCGTCGAACAGAATCACGGAGTAGGGACGTCGCCGTACGGCCTCCGTCAACTGGCCGCCCTCGTCGTATCCGACATAGCCCGGAGGCGCGCCAATCAAGCGCGCAACCGCATGTTTTTCCATATACTCCGACATGTCGATGCGCGTCATCGCCTGTTCGTCGTCAAACAGGAACTCTGCCAGCGCCCGCGCGGTTTCGGTTTTGCCCACGCCCGTCGGCCCCAAAAAAATGAAGGAGCCGATCGGCCGCTTTGGATCGCTCAGCCCCGCGCGCGAACGGCGAATCGCGTTGGCGACTACGCGCAGCGCTTCATCCTGCCCCACGACGCGCTCGCGCAAACGGTCTTCCATCTGGACCAGCTTCTCCACTTCGCCTTCCAGCATTTTCGATATCGGAATCCCGGTCCACTTGCTCACGATGCGCGCAATGTCTTCTTCGTCCACTTCTTCTTTCAACATGCGCGGACCGCCTGCGGCACCCTCCTGGGCGGCGTTCAACTGCTTCAGCTCGACCTCCAGCTTCGGTAGCTCGCCATATTGGATTTGCGCGACGCGTTCGAAATTTCCCCGCCTCGTCTGCTCCTCCGCGTCCTGGCGTAGCGCTTCCACTTGCTTCTTCAAATCCGCCAAGCGCGTAATGTCGGTGCGCTCTTTCTGCCAATGCGCGCGCAACGCAGCAATCTCTTCATGCAGCGCCGCCAGTTCCTTCGTCACTTGCTCCAACCGCTCTTTGGAGTTTGGATCTTTCTCCCGCTTCAGGGCCGTCCGTTCAATTTCGAGCGATGTCGCGCGGCGTTCCAGTTGATCGATCTCCGTCGGCACTGATCCGATCTGGATTGCAAGCGAGGCCGCGGCTTCATCCACCAGGTCGATCGCTTTGTCCGGCAAAAAGCGATCGGAAATATAGCGATGCGACAGGGTAGCCGCCGCGACAATCGCGGAATCCTTGATGCGGACATTGTGGTGCGTCTCATAACGGTCTTTCAGACCGCGCAGAATCGCAATGGTGTCCTCGACGCTTGGCTCGCCAACGTACACAATTTGAAAACGCCGTTCCAGCGCCGCATCTTTCTCAATGTATTTGCGATATTCATTCAGCGTAGTTGCGCCAATCGCCCGCAGCTCGCCGCGCGCCAGAGCCGGCTTGAGCATGTTGCTGGCGTCGATCGCGCCTTCCGCCGCACCCGCCCCAACTAGCGTATGCAGCTCGTCGATGAACAGAATGATGCCGCCCTGCGCGTCCTCAATGTCCTTCAGCACCGCCTTCAGGCGATCTTCAAATTCTCCGCGATATTTTGCCCCTGCAAGCATCGCGCCCAGGTCAAGCGAGATCACGCGCTTGTCGCGCAACACCTCCGGCACGTCGCCGGAAACAATGCGCCGCGCCAGTCCTTCGACAATCGCTGTCTTTCCCACGCCCGGCTCGCCTATCAATACAGGATTATTCTTCGTCCGCCGCGAAAGCACCTGCACCACGCGGCGAATCTCCTCATCGCGGCCAATCACCGGATCGAGCTTGCCGCGTCGCGCCAGCTCCGTCAGATCGCGGGCATATCGTTCCAGCGCCTGAAATTTCGCCTCTGGATTTTGATCGGTCACGCGCTGAGTGCCGCGCACAGTGGTCAACGCGCGCAGAATTGCATCATGGCTTGCCCCCACTGCGGCCAGCGCCAACTGCGCCGGATCGTTTTTCTGTTGCGCGATGGCCAGCAGCAAGTGTTCGGTCGATACATATTCATCTTTAAAGTTCGAAGCTTCCTGAAACGCCTGCTCGATAATTTTCAGAAAGCTCTTTGAAGGCTGCGCCTGATTGGCATCGCCAGAAACTTTAGGAAATGTGGCCAGCGCCTGTTCCAGCCGCCCTCGGAGTGCATCGGGGTTGGCACCTGTCTTCTGCAATACCGGCGCGACAATTCCTTCTTTGTCCTGCTGCAATGCCAGCAATAAATGCGTCGGCTGCAGCTCTGGATTGCCATTATCGCTGGCCAGAGTAGTGGCGGTTTGCACGGCGTCCTGCGCTTTTACGGTGAGCTTGTCCCAACGAACCGCCATGGCTATCCTGCTTTCGTGAAATGAAATACGCCGGTTCCGATGCCATCCCGCACACGACAGACACTGTCATCCTGAACGAGCGAAGAAGTACGAAAGATCTCGCGGCATTCTGCTAAGCTGCGAGAACCTTAGGTCGATGCGGCGACCTCAGGATGACAGATTTGCCTGTTGTAGCAAGTATTTCAACCGAGCCAGAAGCGCGTCTGCTTATATGGATGGAGAAAAGCGGGCAGGAGTCGCACTTTCGCAAAAGCTCCCGCCCCGATCATTGAAACATTCGAAGGCACCGGCGGAACAGCATTACGCTGCGGGCTTGGACTCTGCGTGCTTCGGCTCCGACTTGCTCGATTCAGCCGACTTGCCTGCCTCCACAGCTTTTTGGCCCGCGCCGCCGTGCGCCCCGCTGACGGATACCTTGATCTGCTTCGGCTTCGCTTCGGCACGCTTGCCAAGCTCGATGGCCAGAACTCCAGCATCGTAGTGGGCCTTTACGCTCTCCTGGTCCAGCGTATTGGGCAGCGTAAATACGCGAGCGAAGCTTCCATAACGTCGCTCTACCCGGTGATAATTCTCTTCCTTGGTTTCCTTCTCGAAACGTCGCTCCCCGCGGACCGTCAGCGTGTTGTTTTCCAACTGAATGTCGAAATCCTCCAGCTTCATTCCCGGGACTTCAAGCTTCAGCACGATGTGATTGGCATCTTCATAAATGTCCACCGGTGGAACAAACGCGCTGGACGAGAGAGACTCATCCTCGGCGCGACCCGAATCCCGCAGAAGTGAATTGAGACTGTTTTGCAACGCATACATCTCTTGAAACGGCGTCCAACGTGAGATTGCCATGGTTCTGCTCCTTGATCGTCGAAATTGTGTAGCGACTGGCTTTATCCGAACGACATGTCGCGGAAGTCCAGCCCAGCTTCTATATAGGTATTATCGCACAGATATAAGATTATATGAGTGAGGTATTGTCATAATCTAGAAATGCCACAGCAGGGATTGACGCGATTGCTCGCCCGCCGATTCCCTTCCTTACAATTTAGGATGATCCGATCCCCGACAGGGATACTTCTCCTCATATCGCGTTTGTCCATAATGTCGGGGCAGGGGATCTGCAACGCCGCCTTGTACCCTACATGCCGAAGGATGTGCATTCCAACGCGTGTCACCAGGCATTAGCTGCGGCGGCCAATCCAGAAGGCGGCGATGCCAACCAGCACCACCGCCAGCAGTGGAACCACGGTGCCGGCGGTGGTGCCCGCGAGGACCGCTGCCTAATGCTGGACGGGTGTGAGGGCCAACTTCAGAAATCTGCGGTTCCGTAATTTTATGGCTTGACCCCAACAGCGCCTGCAGCCGGGCGATTTGCTGCTGCAGATGGAGAGTGCTCTCGGGTTCCCTCACGGCTCCTTCTCGTTAGGTCGCCTCATTCGGGCAAAAATCTATCCGGTGCTGGAGCTACCCTTGTCCCGAGGACGGCGAATGACTCTATTGAGCTGTACCGGCTCTTCTTCGTGGTCCGTCCTCTCGTTTGGATTATGAGAGAATTCCAGTTATAACTGGTAGAGTTCTCCGGGGGTAGGTCAGTAACTCACTTACCGTGACTGTCTGTAGACCCTTTTTTGCGATAGCTTTTAAAAGGGTCGGCAGTTCTTGCGCGCACAATGAATTGTCGTCGTGCATTAGAACAATATCGCCTCCTTTAACTTGAGAGTAGTCAGGAGCAGGTCCACTCCATTTGCCCTCCAAACGCATGCTGTCATGGGCATCGAAACTGTATACCACGCTAGGATATCCTCGCCACCATAGTCGCATCGTCAGCACTGGTCTAATTGCGCAACCGGGGGTGCGAACGATGGATGGGAACACTCCATATTCAGCCAATTCCCGCTCGCACCACTGGACTTGGTTGTAGTAATCACGCAGAGTGTGTTCGCAACCGTGGATGCCGACCTCGTGTCCATTGGCGACAACCTGCCTCAGTATTTCTGGTTGCTGGGACACTTGGTTTACCAAGACAAAAAATGTGGCCTTTGCACGGTGCTGGGTAAGGCACTCTAAGATCTGAGATGTTATTTCGGTTGGGCCATCATCAAATGTGATCGCGATTCGTCCTCCATCCTGGCGGACCGACCAGACCAGAGGACACTGACGGGGAAATCGTGCGCTGATGGCTTTGATGCATTGAACGACGGCTTGTCTCACGTTTCCCCCCTGATCTTCTTCTTTATCAAACGAGGAATCCCTGTCTTGCCCATGACCGCCTTGCTCCGCTTGAATATCAGGTCTGACGCTGCTTGAAGGCGTACAATCAACTTACCTCTCATTGTAATGCCCACGCGAATGTGTCCGCGTCGCTCTTCGCAGGTGCCAAATACTTGTTTGTACACATTGTAACCGGCCCCAAAATCAAATCGCACCGGCCTGTCCCTAGCAAATATGTCTTTCAATGCGTAATACAGCAACACGGTCCCAGGCGAATAATCACGCCAGTCCTGGTTGTAGGCCGATTCTTCGTAGTAGTAGGTCCCACGGTATTGGTACCCTAAAATAGAAGCCACGGGTTGATCTGCGGCAACCAGAACATAAGCCCTAATCAAACCAGACTGCGCCAGCGTTTCTAGGCACCTCTCACTTGGTACATTGTGTCCTCCCACGCGGGCGTGCCAGCTCTTTTCCCACACTTTTGTAAATTGCTCGCGCAGGAGTTTCATTTCGCTGGGGGTACTGTAACAAATTGTCTGTACGCTTGCCCCAAACGTCTTCTCAAGTTTGCGTATACGTTGCTTGATTTTCATGCGGGAGTTGGATGACAACTTTTTCTCATAGGTGACAAAGTCTCCTTCGATCTGGACAACGTATGTCGTTTGAATGCCGCCCACAGTAAAGGTAGATACTGCTTGACCTGGGGGCGGGGCGGGGGCGGAATCCACTAACACCATGTCTGCCATCCGGATTTGTTTGCGGACTGCACTGAGTACCACCGAGAACGCTTCGTAGGGGCTTACCCTCTCCTCTCTTGGAAATTCAAAATCTGGAACCTTCGCCACACGGCAAACCGGCCGGAACAAACTAATGAGGCCGAAACGGACCGGGACCGGCGCTTTTCGGAGTACCAGCGGTATAATTGCAACTAAATCATTGTGATGATGGACCTTGCCAAGCACCACACACCCGCCGCCCTTAAAATCGACATTTTGTTCCAGCACGGAAGGGTCGGTGAAAAAACCTGCAGCGACGGCCGGACGATCAAAAAACGCGCGCCACTCAGTCCGAATCGTATTGAAATCTTCGGTCGATGAAATTACCTGTAACTCAACGTGCAACTCAGTCGCGATATTTGAGAACTGCTTTATGTGCGTTTCTTCGGCCATGTAATTCTCCAAGGTCCAATCTCAACAGCCATGCCGCAAATCTGGAACCCAGCTTTCGAGATACCGCTTCGTGATGCGTAATTGAATACGGAGCATTCGATAACAGTATTTCCAAGGCATGACATATCATTTGGGACCAAATGACCGACTGCTTTTAGCACAGACTCATACAAACCGAGGCCACGGAACTTAGGTAAAGTAAAGCATTTCGCAACGAGAACACAAGGAGCAGTAGTACACGGCGCAAAGGCATTTACTTTTTCGGCCCAGCACATAGTGGAAAGTTCGCCGGTAGGAGAACGAATGATAATGCAGACCTTTCCCGCAGCAAATGACTTACGGGCTCGCCGCAGCAAAGAAGCACCGCCATACCGCATTATCGATGACCGGTCAAGTTCAGTCAGGTCCTCCATCTGCCGTGCCAAATGGGCACTAAACCCTGTCGTGAAGGCCGGTAGACCGCTGTTCTTCATCTGTCGTTGAAAGGCATAATTAAGATGGAATCCGATTCGTTCGAGGAAAACTATAAAAATAACGTGCCAAGCCGTTCTCCAAATGCCCAGCGTGATGAATTTATCCTGTAATCGAGACGCTACGCC
>JBOGLY010000058.1:0-10355 GCA_050746425.1 Acidobacteriaceae bacterium | reverse complement strand
ACCAACCGCTGATTAAGGGCAAAAATCGATATCCACAACGACTCCAACGGTCCGCTAGCGAGGGATGCTCGTTGTTGAATGTCGCTAAGAATGGCTGAGTGTTCCAAAGAGCAGCCAACTGCTTGTGAAATACCTTTCGGATGTCCTGCTTTTCCCTTGCTCGCGTGCTGCTCTGTCCCGCAGCCGGCAACTTGCCCTGATACACAAGATGAAATTCCACTTCGGTCTGACCTTTATCTGGCGGGTCGGTCAACCCTTGGTTGAATGGTTGTGCCAAATCTACCATAGTTAGCCTGTGACTCACGGCGAGACATCCGATCCTGACCTGATAGGCTAGACGTATCTCATGGTCGAAAAGCAAACACTTTCTGAACCCACGACAGCGCATCGACTGCATTGCATCGGATGCGGGGCCGACATTTCTGGACCGGAGGCGGTGGAGGATTTTCGCTGCCGCGAATGCGGAAATTTGTTTGAGGTGGAGTATCCGGACCTGCTTTCGACAGGTCGTGCGAAGCAGTGGAAAGAATTTTGGAAGGATCGGCGACTCTCCCGCGAGCCGCTGGATCGCAGCGGAGTTTGGCGTTTTCGCGAGTTGTTGCCATTTATGGATGACGACCGCAACGTAGTGACATTGGAGGAAGGGAACACTCCCCTGTATCGCTTGCCGCGTTGTGCGAAGAGCGTCGGCGTGGAAAACCTTTTTGCCAAGCACCAGGGGATGAATCCAACCGGTTCGTTTAAGGACACGGGCATGACGGCGGCGCTTTCCGTGGCGCGCGAACGTGGATTTCACTGGGTTGCGTGCGCTTCGACGGGGAACACTTCAGCCTCCATGGCGGCATACGCGGCGCGGTCTGGAATGCGCTCGCTGGTATTGATTCCCGAGGGAAAAGTGGCATGGGGAAAGCTGGCGCAGTCGCTCGATTACGGCGCTGTCACATGCCAGTTGAAAACGGATTTCGACGGCTGCGTTTCGGTGCTGGCGGAACTGGTCCGGCGCGCGCCGGTCTATCTGCTGAACTCCGTCAATCCTTATCGGCTGGAGGGCCAGAAGACCGCCGCGATTGAATTGGCCGAGTCGCTGAATTGGCAGGTGCCGGACCATCTGATCGTGCCGGGCGGGAACCTGGCGAACAGTTCGGCGCTGGGCAAGGGATTTCTGGAATTGCGAGCGCTTGGCTTGATCGAGCGGCTGCCGCGCATCAGCGTGATTCAGGCCGAAGGCGCGAACCCGTTGTTTTTGAGTTGGACCAGACACGCCGGAAAGGAATTTTCTCCGGTGGAAGCGCACACCAGGGCCAGTGCCATTCGGATTGGGAATCCTGCGTCGTGGAAAAAGGCCGTCGGGATATTGGAAGCAACAGGCGGCTGGTGCGAACAGGTGAGCGAGCAGGAGATTGCGCTGGCGAAAGCCGAGATCGGCGCGGAAGGAATAGGCTGCGAACCGGCGTCGGCTGTGACGCTGGCAGGGTTGAAGAAGCTGGTGGCGCAGGGCCAGATTGGGAAGCGGGAAACTGTTGTCCTGCTGCTGACCGGGCACACGCTGAAGGACCCTGAGTACACAATCGACTTTCATCGCGAAGAGCTGCTGACCACCGAGGAGACACGCGCGATGCCGACGGAGCAACGGGCGCGTATGCAGTCGCTGGCGTCGGCGCCGCGGGTGCTGGAGCCAACGGCGGATGCTGTGATGCGGGTGCTGGATCGGGAAGTAGGGAGCGTTGGATTTAGCTAGGGTTAAGTGCTGGACAGCAAGCCCCTCGACTGCGCTCCCACCCCAATGCGCAAAATCGCGCATCGGGGGCCCCGGTTGCGCTTCGCTCGGGATGACAAATTTTTAAGCCCAGGTTAGCTTCGCGAACCTGGGGCACCCGGGTGTGATTGGAACGGCAAAGTTTTTACTTGTGTCCCGGGCGACAGGCCTTCACTTTCCCACTCAAGCCAAAGGAGGGCTTGAATGGGGCATCCAGGCATTTTTTCGGTATGAATGAATGACTCACAGTAGCGTGCATCTTCGTTTGCCGGCAACGTCGGCGAATCTTGGCCCGGCGTTCGACACGGCGGCGCTGGCGCTGAAGATGCATCTCGAGATCGATGCCGAGCCCGCGAAGAGTTTCAAGATTGCGGCTGAGGGGCGCGATAAAGAAGCGTGCGGAAAACTCGAAGGGAACCTGTTGCTGGATACCTACAAGCGCCTGCTGGCTGAAAATGGCAGGCCGATCCAGCCGCTGCATTTGCGGGTGAAAAATGGAATTCCGCTTGGGATGGGCTGCGGTTCGTCCGCGGCGGCGCGGCTGGCTGGCATTGCGCTGGCGGTGGAGTTTGGCGATCTGGGCTGGCGGGACAGAGAGATTCTGGACACCTCGGCCTACCTCGAAGGGCATCCTGACAACGCGACCGCCTGCTGGTTGGGCGGGATGACTGTCTCCGCGATTTCTCCCCGAAGCAGAGCGGGAAATGGCGAGCTGATCGAGGGCCATCCGTCGGTGAGCGTGGCGCGCATCGACATCCCCGCACATTGGAGCGCGGCGATGGTACTGCCGCGGGACCCGGTGCGGACGGAAGAGTCGAGAAAGTTGTTGCCGGACTTTTACAATCGCGCCGATGTTGTACAAAACCTGCAGCATAGCTCCCTGCTGGTGGCTGCGTTCGCCTCAGGAAAGAACGAGTTGCTACAGGCCGCGATGCAGGATTGCTTGCATCAACCCTACCGCGTCGCCATCTGCCCGCTGCTGGGTACGCTGTTGCCGCTGGCGGGGGCTCCCGGCATTCTGGGAGCGGCATTGAGCGGAGCAGGACCGGGAATTCTGCTGGTGGTGGAGCGAAACCTGGATCGAGCTGCCTTGGAACGCCTGATTGCGGGCGCTTTGAGCGAGCGATCGAGTTACGAGATCATCGAGTGCGGATTCGAGAGCCGGGGCGCGACATCCACAGTGCGGCGAAACGCGCCATCGGGCGTAGCAACCTGAGTCCTAAAGGATTGTGCCGGGGTGGTAACTGCAAAAATGTTACTCAAGTTTTGTTTACAATACACTCCGCCACCGCTAAAGTCTTCTCCAAGGGGCAGTTCTGGGGGAGGGCTGCTCTCGCGCCCGTTGATCTTTCACAAGATCCGGGCGCTTTACTTTTTACAGGAAGATGCAACTTCTCATGGACCCGAGCGGGAGTTTTGCGCGGGTCTTTCTTTTTGGGTTGAATCCCGCTTTGAAGCTGCGACCAAAAGAGCGGCTGGGGCATCTTGTATTCTGTAGAGGTGCGTTGCGAAAGCCGCGCGGATGTCGCACCAGAGCCAGCGCTTGCGGTATGCAGGCGATCCCAAGGAGGAAATGAATGGCAGGACAGGCAGTACTGGAAGTGAAAGATGCAACATTCGACAAGGAAGTATTGCAGTCGACCGAGCCTGTCCTGGTGGACTTTTGGGCGGCATGGTGCGGGCCCTGCAGGGCGCTGGCGCCGGTAGTGGACGCAGTTGCAACCCAATATGTGGGTAAGTTGAAGGTAATGAAGATGGATGTGGACAGCAACTCCGCCACGCCAATGCGATATGGGATTCGGGGAATTCCAGCCCTGCTGTTGTTCAAGGGCGGCAAGGTTGCCGAGCAGATTATAGGGTACGTTCCCAAGGAAACGATCGACAAGGCAGTGCAGAAATTGGTGGTTTAGAGCGGATTTCGCTCTGAATGTGTAGAGCCCCACATCTCAAGATCGAGATGTGGGGCAAGCGGATTCCCTGCGGGAATGACAGAAAGAAAGGCCAAAGCGGATTCCCTGCGGGAATGACAGAAAGAAAGGCCAAAGCGGATTCCCTGCGGGAATGACAGAAAGAAAGGCCAAAGCGGATTCCCTGCGGGAATGACAGAAAGAAAGGCCAAATTTATTGTTGGGCGATATTGCCTAGCGGGCTTGGCGGGGCGGAAACGCCAGCGATCAGGCCATGGTCTCCGAGATTGGGGGCATCGGGAGCAATCTCCGGCAACGGGCCTTCGAGCGCGATCTTCAATACCTCATCCATCTGATCGACAAAATGCATCTTCATGCTGGATTTCAGGTTGTCCGGCACCTCGGCCAGGTCGTTCCGGTTCTCGTCGGGAAGGATGACTTCAAAGACGCCTGCGCGATGGGCGGCGAGAAGCTTCTCTTTCAGTCCTCCAATGGGAAGGACTTTGCCTCGCAGAGTAATTTCTCCGGTCATGGCAACGTCGCGGCGCACGGGAATGCGCGTTAAAGCGCTGGCAAGAGCAGTGGCGAGCGTGATGCCGGCGGAAGGACCATCCTTGGGTATGGCGCCCTCGGGCACGTGGACGTGGATATCGAGGCTGCGGTAGAAGTCGCGCCCCAGACCGAGATGGTGGGCGCGGCTGCGAACATAGGAGAGGGCTGCCTGGGCTGATTCCTGCATGACTTCGCCAAGTTGTCCGGTCAGGGTCAACTTGCCTTTGCCGTCCAGCACCTGAACTTCAGTGGAAAGAATGGAGCCGCCGGCTTCCGTCCAGGCGAGCCCAGTGACCAGGCCGATTTCATTTTGCTCGTGGACCTGGGAGTGGCGGACCTTGGGCAGGCCGAGAAATTCCTGAAGATTCGAAGCAGCGATCTCTTCCTTGTGCTTTGGTCCGTTCTTCACGATGCGGCGCGCGACTTTGCGGCAGACGTTGCCAATTTCCCGCTCCAGGTTGCGAACGCCGGCTTCGCGCGTGTAGGAACGGATGATTTCCTGTAGCGCCTCATGACTGAAGACAAGATTTTTCTCGTTCAGGCCAGTCTGCTCCCGCTGCTTGCGGAGCAGATATTGCTTGGCGATTTCGACTTTCTCGTCCTCGGTGTAGCCATGGAGGCGGAGAATTTCCATGCGGTCCTGCAAGGCAGCGGGAATGGTGTGGAGAACGTTGGCGGTGGCGACAAACAGCACCTGTGACAGGTCGTATTCCACGTCGAGGTAGTGGTCCTGAAATGTGCCGTTCTGTTCTGGGTCCAGGACCTCAAGCAGAGCCGAAGCGGGATCGCCGCGAAAGTCGGAGGCCATCTTGTCGATTTCATCCAGCATGAAGACGGGGTTTTTGGTGCCGGCCTTCTTCATCGACTGCAGAATCTGTCCCGGCATTGCGCCGATGTAGGTGCGGCGATGGCCGCGAATTTCCGCTTCGTCGCGCACGCCGCCGAGCGACATGCGGACGAACTTGCGGCCGGTGGCTTTGGCGATCGACATTCCAAGCGATGTTTTGCCTACACCCGGAGGACCAACGAAACAGAGGATCGAGCCTTTGGGATTTTTGACCAACTGGCGGACTGCGAGGAATTCCAGAATTCGTTCCTTGATTTTTTCCAGGCCGTAGTGGTCGGTGTTGAGGATTTTTTCCGCGTGCTCGATGGAGCGAATCTCTTTCGACTTTTTCTTCCACGGTACGGCCAGCATCCAATCCAGATAATTGCGAGAGACGGTCGATTCGGCGGACATGGGAGGCATGGCTTCGAGCTTTTTCAGCTCCAGCATGGCTTTTTCAAAGATGTCTTTCGGCATGCCGGCGACTTCAATCTTCTTTTTCAGCTCGTCGAATTCGCTTTTCTCGCCGCGTCCCAACTCCTTCTGGATGGCCTTGATTTTCTCGTTGAGGTAATACTCCTTTTGCGCGCGCTCCATCTGGCGCTTGACCCGCGATTGCACGTTGCGGTCCATGCTCAGCTTCTCGATTTCGATTTCCAGAATGCCGACCAAATGCTGAAGCCGTTCGACGGGATCGAAGATGTCGAGAAGCGCCTGTTTATCTGCAATGGGCAATTGCAGGTTGGCCGCGATGGTGTCGGCGAGTTTTCCGGGCTCTTCCATGCGAACGGCGGCGGCAACGGTTTCCAGATTGAGCGCCTGCTGCAGCTTGACGTACTGCTCAAACAATCCCGAAACCTTCTGCATGGCCTGCTCGACGGCCTTGGTCATTTCAGTTTCAACTGTGCCGACGCGGAGAGTGGCGACAAAGAAGCCGTCGGTATCGACAATCTCAGTGGCTTTGGCGCGCTCAATTCCTTCGACCAGGACCTTGATGTTGCCGTCCGGCATTTTGACGCTCTGGACGATGTTTCCGATGGTGCCGGTGGTGAAGATGTCTTTTTGCGAGGGCTCATCCTGGCCGGCATCGTGCTGGGTGGCGAGAAAGATTTTGCGATCGCCGGTGAGCGCCTCTTCCAGGGCGCGCACGCTGGATTCTCGACCCACGACAAAGGGCGTCATCATGTAGGGAAAGATGACCATGTCGCGGATCGGCATCATGGGCAGCTTTCGAAGCTCGAACTTGTCGCGAGTTTCTTTCACAGGCACCTCTGGGGGTTGAGACTGTACCTATTCTAAAGCCTTGCGGAATTCGCAGCGAACCGAATTCGCGAGGGTGGGCGATCTGAACAACATGCAGCTTGATGCGATGAAACCCCGATCATGGGTGCAGCTGCGGAAATTTTCGAGCCGGTAGATCGAAAATTCCCTCAGTGGCTAAAGCCGCGACGATTTTTTCGCGCTGGCGGCACGACTGAAGTCGTGCCCTGATACAAAGCAGCGATAGGCAGAGCTTTCTTTACGATTACTACGCGACTGCCTGCGTGCAATGGGAACAACGGTGAGCGCCTGCCGGAATTTCGCTGAGACATTCTGGACATGTTTTCATGGCCGGCGGTACGGCGGGGACAGGCTTCTGGAACCTCGCCAGCACCCGTTCCAAAGGCATCACAACGCCGAAATACATTGCGGCGCAAATAATAATGAAGTAGATAACGGCATTGACGAACAGCCCATACTTCACGATGCCGCCATTCACATGCGCCACCAGGTAGGAGAAATCCGGCTTGCCGACGGTCGCGGAGATCAGGGGGTTGATGATGTCGGTAACCAGCGCGGTCACAATCGCCGTAAACGCTGCGCCAACAACGAAGGCAACGGCCAGGTCAACGACATTGCCGCGAAGAATAAAGTTGCGAAAGCCTTTCATCACGAAGCTCCTTTTTTTAGAAAATAATGATGAACGCGCTGCCCGGGATTTCCCCTCGACGTTCGCCGTTGCAGCGGAGTTGGGAGCATCCTACCACTGCGAGGGCGAAAAGAGCGACAAGAATAGTGCAAGCCGTTATAGAGTACGATGCCGATGCAATGGGTTTGGAGTATTGGACGCTGTGCGATATTCTCCAGACGTTGCGAATCGGCGGAAGGCGCGACGCGCGGATGAGGATGCATGAATAAGGTGTGGGCGACGGCGGACGCGGCGGTCGAAGATGTTCCCAACGGCGCGACGATCATGCTGGGCGGGTTTGGATTGTGCGGAATCCCGGAGAACCTGATTGACGCGCTGGTGCGCAAGCGCGTGAAGCACCTGCATACAATCAGCAACAACATGGGCGTCGATGGCTTCGGCATGGGCCGAATGCTGGAGGCCGACATGATCGATTCGCATACCGGCAGCTATGTGGGCGAGAACAAGCTGCTGGAAGAACGGGTGCTGGCGGGCAAGCTGGACCTGAGGCTGGTGCCACAGGGCACTCTGGCGGAAAGAATTCGCGCGGGCGGGGCCGGCATTCCGGCTTTTTATACGCCCGCGGGTGTGGGAACGGTGGTTGCGGAGGGAAAGGAATCCCGCGAGTTCGACGGAAAGATGTATCTGCTGGAGCGCGGCCTGCGTGCGGACTTCGCGCTGATCAAGGCGTGGAAGGGCGACCGAATGGGGAACCTGATCTATCGCAAGACGGCGCGCAATTTCAATCCGATGATGGCGGCGGCGGGGCGGATTACGATCGCGGAAGTGGAGGAGCTGGTCGAGCCGGGTGGGATTGAGCCGGACCAGGCGATGACGCCGGGAATTTACGTACAAAGAATTGTGGTCGGAGAGAAATACGAGAAGCGCATCGAGCGGCGGACGGTGCGGACGGGGTAGCGACCTCGGTTAGGGCAAGCTCCTAGAAAAGCAACAGCAGGTCGCTCCCCTTCCACTTCCCATTCGCTTACGCCCAGGGTTCGGTCGGGGGCTTTTTTCATCCCGTGTTAGCCGCAAATGACGCGGCGAACACGGGGTACCCGCCAACAGCAGGTAAATTTTCAGCGGGAAAGGACTAGAGAAATATGAATCGCAGAGAACTGATGGCGGCTGGTTTCGCATTTGCCGCAGGGTCCACTTTTTCCTACTCTCAGACGCAATACTCAGGAACGCAACCGATCGATTCGAAGGCGCGGGTTGAATCACCGAGCAAGATCACTTTGGACGATTACTTCCCGCGATCGATCTACCGCATCCCTGTTTCGAATATCGAAAGAGCAAAATATCCATTGATCGATGTCCACTCCCACGGCCATGGACCATTAAGCGTTTCGGAGATGGTGAAGATGATGGACGCGGTGGGAGTTGAGCGGACGGTGATTTTTACCGGCGCCTCGACGGCTGAACAGTTTAGCCAAATCCGCCGAGACTACGCCCGATTTCCGGGACGGTTCGATTTATGGTGCATGTTCGATTTGCGGTCCTTCGGAAAGCCTGGCTTTGAAGCGGATGCGGTCAAATCGCTTGAGGAATGTCATCGCGCGGGCGCTCTCGGCATCGGCGAACTCCACGACAAGGGCACCGGCCTCGACACGCGCTCCGAGTTTCTGGGAAGCGAAGATTCTTATGCGTGGCTGGAAAAGCTCGATCAGCGCTCAACGCCGACTCATGCTCCAAGCGCGCCAAATCGCAAACTTTCCATGGGACCTCACGCCGACGATCCGCGCATGGATGCGCTGTGGGACAAGGCGGCACAGTTGGGAATGCCGATCAGCATCCACGTTTCAGATCCGATCTGGTGCTATCGGCCAATGGACAATACCAACGATGGGCTGATGAATGCCTGGACCTGGAGGATCGTCCTGCAGCCCGGAATGTACGACCACGATCAGCTAGTGAACAGCCTGGAAAAAGCGGCGCACAAACATCCAAAAACCATTTTCATCGCATGTCATCTAGCGAATCTGGATTACGACCTGACCCGGCTGGGACAAATGTTCGACAGAAATCCCAATCTCTATGCGGACATCGCAGCTCGTTTTGCAGAAACCGCGACAATACCAAGGTTCGTCCATCAGTTTCTGTCAAAATATGCTGATCGGGTTGTTTATGGAACAGATGTGGTGTATGAACAATCTCTTTTTTCCACTACATTTCGGATTTTGGAGAGTGAAGATGAACACTTTTATCAGCGCGGACTGCTTGGCAGCGACAACATGAATTTCAATTACCACTGGACGCTGAATGGCTTTGGTCTACCGGATAACGTACTCAAAAACCTTTATCACGACAATGCCATCAACATTTTCAATAAAGCGCGACAGAACGCGGCATAGGGTCAACCAATTCGCATGAGCAGCGGATAGAGCGCGAGGAACAGGATCATAGTGAGTATCAGCGTGTCCATGTAGAGGCTCATTAAAACTGCGCCGTGGTACCAGCTCCAACGCATACGGATGCAACGAAATGTTTCCGCCATGCCGGCGGCGGCACCGACGATGGGGATCACCATGGCGGGGTTCGCCTGGTCGAGTGGAAACTTCGCCAGCGGAAATGAGATTGCAAGGCTGACAAGGGACAACAGGTTGCCGCGCAACAGCGAGGGAACACGCCAATTGAAAAAAGAAGTCATCGGAGACAAAAGACGGTCGCACCAGGAATGCAGCGATTGAGTCACATGAACACTCTATCGAATTCGGAAGCAGGCAGGGAACTGCGGAATGAGCGAGCGGCGTTTGCGGACAAGCGCGCGCGGATGATGGCTGGGATCGCGAGGCGGGTCGCGCGGGAGTTGCGCGACGGATTTTACGTGAACCTTGGCATTGGAATGCCGACGCTGGTGGCCAACCACGTGCCGCCGGGAATGGAAGTGGTGCTGCAATCGGAGAATGGGATGCTGGGTGTGGGGCCTTATCCGATTTCGGGAGAAGAAGACCCGGACCTGATCAATGCGGGGAAGGAAACTGTGACGGAGTTGCCAGGTACGGTTTATTTTTCCAGCGCCGAATCGTTCGCGATGATTCGCGGCGGCCACGTGGACCTGAGCGTGCTGGGCGCGATGCAAGTGGATGAGAAGGGCAATCTGGCGAACTGGACGATTCCAGGAAAGATATTGAAGGGCATGGGCGGGGCGATGGACCTGGTGGCCAGCGCGCGTCACGTGATTGTTGCGATGGAGCACACGGCGCGGGATGGGCGACCGAAAATTCTTACGCGTTGCACCCTGCCGCTGACCGGGGTGGGCGTGGTAGACACGATTGTGACCGAGATGGCTTATATTCGCGTGACGCCAAAGGGACTGGTGCTGGAAGAGATTGCGCCGGGAGTTACGGTGGAACAGGTACAGGC
>JBOGLY010000057.1:0-10359 GCA_050746425.1 Acidobacteriaceae bacterium | reverse complement strand
TCCCCCGAGCTGCGATTGCAACTGGCGATCATCGTAGGAGGTGAAACCGCCGCTTCCGTAGATTGGAATTGATTCTCGCGCGGCGCCGAGAAATTGCAGCAGCGATATGCCCAGCAGCTTAGCGCGCAGGTCCCACAGCGCAACGTCGATTGCCGAGATCGCCATGGCCGCGATGCCGCGATTGCCAAGGTTCCGCACCGAGCGCTGCATCCGCATCCACAGCGAGGAGTGATGAAACGGGTTGGCAGAGTGGACGATCGTTTTCAGTAAATGCTCGGCCACTTTTGCGGTTGAGGGATCGGCATAGGTGTAGCCGATGCCCTTGGTTTTTCCGGCGGCAAGCTCGACCAGGACCATCGTGGTTGAGTTCCAGGAAATTGTGCCATCTGCCTCCGGAGCATCGGTGGGCACGGTATAGACGCGAACAGAAGTGCTCGAAATGGAATCCACATAAGAGGGATTCGCCGCGCGCCCGCGGAGTTGTTCGGCATGGATTTCGCGAGCTGAAACGGCGCCCGTACATCCTGTTGATTGAAGATGACTTCTAACGGAGTGTGGCGGGTTTTGCGATCGTTCCGGCAGTGCCCGACGCATTTTGCGCACGCCAATCCTGTTCCCCAATCCCGCCGTGGATGCTCAACAGCCCCGACTGCCGCAACGAATTGGAATTCTAGAAGGAAGTGAAGCATGAGCCAAACAGTTTCCGATGTTCTGATCGACCGTTTGATCGCCTGGGGTGTGGACACGATTTTCGGTTTTCCCGGCGATGGAGTGGATGGTTTTTTTGAAGGATTGAGAACGCACCAGGAGAAGCTGAAATTTATTCAGGTGCGGCATGAAGAGGCGGCGGCCTTCGCGGCGCTGGGCTATGCGAAGTACACGGGCCGGCTGGGAGTTTGCGTAGCCACATCGGGTCCGGGCGGAATCCATTTGCTGAATGGGCTGTACGACGCGAAATGCGATGGACACCCGGTGCTCGCAATCACGGGACATACCTTTCACGATTTAATTGGCACGCATTATCAGCAGGATGTCGATCTGGACAAATTGTTCATGGATGTGTCGGTGTACAACGAGCGCATTATGGGGGCGGCGCATGTAATCCCAGTTGTCGATGAGGCGATTCGCACCGCCATGACGCGTCGCGGCGTCGCCCACATCACGATACCTAAAGACATCCAGGAATGGCCCGCAAAGGGGAAAGACCGCTCCGATGCCAATGAACCCAACCATAGCGAACACAAATTCCAACGGACCTACCCGGTGCCCGCGAAGGAGACGCTGGAGCAGGCGGCGGCCATTTTGAACGAAGGACGGCGGGTCGTCATGCTGGTTGGAGCCGGCGCGCTGGGCGCCCGCGAGGAAGTGTTGCAGGTTGCTGACCTGCTCGCCGCGCCTGTGGTCAAGGCGCTGCTGGGCAAGGCGGTCATCCCGGACCGGCATCCACTGGCGATCGGAGGCATCGGCCTGCTCGGGACCGCGCCTTCGCAGGACGCGATGAAAGAATGCGACACGTTGTTTATGGTCGGTTCAAGTTTTCCGTACATGGAGTTTCTACCGAAACCTGGCGACGCGAAGTGCGTGCAGATCGACATCAACGCATCGCGAATGGGTCTTCGCCATCCTGCGGACGTGGAGCTGGTGGGCGACTCGAAGACGACGCTGGCCGCATTGATTCCGCTATTGAAGCGCAGCAAGCGGCGCGGGTTCCTGGAAGATTATCAGGACCGCATGAAGAGCTGGAACGAGTTGATGGAAAAGCGCGGCACTCGCAAGGACATGCCGATGAAGCCGCAGGTGGTGACCTACACCTTGAACAAGCTGCTTGACGACAACGCGATCGTTTCCTCCGACAGCGGAACGATCGCAACATGGACTGCCCGCTATATCGAGATGCGCGGAGACATGAAGTTTTCTCTGTCCGGCTCGCTGGCAACGATGGCGAACGGTTTGCCATACAGTATTGGCGCGGCGGTCGCATATCCAGGCAGGCAGGTGGTCTGCGTGGTAGGCGACGGGGGTCTGACCATGCTGATGGGAGAGCTGGCGACGCTGGTCAAGCACAAGCTCAACGTGAAGGTCATCGTCATCAAGAACAATGTGCTGGGACAGATCAAGTGGGAGCAGATGGTGCTGGATTCGAATCCCGAGTTTGGCGTGGACCTGCAGCCGATCGATTTTGCCAAGGTTGCGGAAGCGTGCGGAGCGCGGGGATTCACTATCGAACACCCGGAGGATGCTGAATCTGTGCTGCGGCAGGCGCTTGCATTTCACGGCCCGGCAGTGGTGCAGGCGGTTGTCGATGCTAACGAGCCGCCGCTGCCTGGAAATGTCACCACGAAACAGGCGCTGCATTTTGGAGAAGCGCTGGCGAAGGGGGAGAAAGACCGCGCCAAGATCATCAAGACGGTACTGGAAGACAAAGTGCGCGAAGTGGTCTAAGGAAGTGAAGGATTTCTCATCCTGAAGAGCCGCTGCGACCGGCGTTTACGGTGACGCCAGCAAACGCGAGGTCTTTCGCCGCGCTCAGGATGACAGTTTTACATTGCATGACCGCAGAATTCTCGAACGGAACAAACGGAGACCGGATGGATAAGGCCAAGACGAGACGCTCGGAAATCTTGGAATCGATCGAGAGAGAAGCGAAGGGCCACCCTCTAGCCGCTGAGGGCGTTCGCGAGGTTGAAGACGTCGACGAGGACATTCGCGAGGGGAGATTTCAGCGAAGTCTGTCTCTGCTGGCTGGAGTTTCAAGCCTTGTGACCGGGATCGAAGTTGGCTACGAGCATTATCGGGGCAGCTATAGCCGTAGAGTGATGTACACACCAGTCGCGCTGAGCCTGTTATTGGCGGCGGGCGGAGTTGCAGGATTCTTGAGCAGGCGCGGCGCGCGCCGGGTACTGCGGCCAATTGCGGCGCTTACGCTTGCGGATGGCGTTCTGGGTTTTTATTTCCATGTGCGCGGCATTGCGCGCAAACCGGGCGGCTGGCGATTTCCGATGACCAATATGGTGATGGGGCCCCCAATCTTCGCGCCTTTGCTGTTTGGCTTGAGCGCGTATCTGGGACTGATCGCCTCCTACCTGCGTCGCGAGGGCAGCGAGGAAGGCCGGGCAGGGGACATCGCATGGTTCCCGCGCGCGGCGCATGAGAAGCATTGGATGGCTTCGCTGGCGGGCGGAAAAATCTCTAAGCCGGAAAAAATTGGTCTCGCGCAGGACATCCGTGAAGGCCGCTTTCAAAAACAGATGGCCGCTGCTACCGCGCTCGCCGCATTTTTTAGCGGGTTTGAAGCTTTCTATTCGCATTACAAGAACAATTTCCGCTACAAAGCGCAATGGACGCCGGTCTTGCTGGCTCCCATGTTAACGGCGGCTGGGATTGTCTCCCTGCGGAAGCCAAAAGTAGCGCAGACCTGGCTACCCGCGTTGTCGGCCGCCGCGGTGATAGACGGCGGCGTTGGATTTTTCTATCACGGGCGCGGAATTCTCCGGCGTCCCGGCGGAAGAAAACATCTGCTCTACAACATCATGTACGGGCCGCCAATCATGGCGCCACTGCTGTTCAGCGCATGCGGCATGCTGGGGTTGCTGGCGAGCCTGTTGCGGAGAGAGCCATGACACTTCGCAAACGCGCGCAACCCGGTTACTATCCGGGATACTCCACGCTCGGCCAACAAAAAAGCTGGGACGATGCGACCCGCAAGGTGGTGTCGCAACGCATGGCGCGATCAAAGGAACTTCGTTTTTTCTCCGCCGAGGAAGCTCCTCTGATCGAGGCGATTTTCGAGCACATTCTGCCGCAAGCCGATCGCGAGGAGCCATATCGGATTCCGATTGTGGCGGTGGTCGATGAACGCCTGTACAGCAACAGGCTGGATGGATATAGATACGAAGACATGCCGCCGGACCAGGAAGCGTATCGACTGGGAATGGTGGCGATTGACGAAATCGCCAAACAGAAAGATGGGCGAGGTTTTCTCGATCTGACTCCTCTGGAGCAGGACAAGCTGCTGCGGACACTTCACGACGGCAAACCGGAAGGCGCGCATTCCATTTGGAAGCGAATGCCGGTGCATCGCTTCTGGATGCTGCTGGTCCAGGATGCGGTAGAAGCATATTATGCGCATCCTTATGCCTGGGACGAGATTGGATTTGGCGGGCCGGCATACCCGCGGGCCTACATGCGCCTGGAGCGCGGCGAACCGGAACCATGGGAGGTGCGCGAAGAACGCTATGAATGGAAAGCGCCGGAAGGCTCCGTCTCCGACACATATGAATCGATCGGCGGCCATGACGGGCATGTGGCCTCTCCGGAGCAGGGAGGGATGCGTTGACGCCGCTATTCCAGGATTGGTGGAAGAAGGATGTTCTGAACCAACGCAACGGCGACGGGCACCCGCTGGGGCCAATTCAGAAGATCGACGTGCCGATGCGCCGGTTCGGAGAGGAAGAAGTCGATTACATCATTGTCGGCGTGGGATCGGCAGGCGGAGTGCTGTTGCAACGTCTCGCTCGCGCGGGCTTTCGCGTGCTGGGTCTGGAAGCGGGGCCGTTTTGGAACACGGAACGCGACTGGGTCAGCGATGAAGCGGGCTCGCACAATCTGTATTGGGAAGATTTGAGGATCACCGGGGGCAACGATCCGCTGGCGCTGGGCGCGAACAATTGCGGGCGCGGCGTGGGCGGCGGTTCGGTACACTGGGCCGCCTTCGCGCCGCGATTTCATCCATCGGACTTCAGAATCTATTCCGAAGACGGAGTGGGCGCGGACTGGCCGATGACTTATAAAGAGCTGAAGCCGTACTACGAGCAGTTGGAACTGGAAATGCCCGTGGCGGGACCGGCCTATTTTCCCTGGGGCGATCCGCATGGGTATGCCTATGGACCGCACCCGATGGGCGGCGTGGGAAACGCGCTGATCAAAGGCTGCACAAAACTGGGGATTCCTGTCAGCATCGGCGGCCCGGTTGCGATCCTGTCCGGCTCGCACGGCGATCGCCCGCATTGCATCTATCGCGGCTACTGCATTCAGGCCTGCAAGGTGGGCGCGAAGGCCAGCACCCTGATTACGCATGTGCCGGACGCGCTCGAAAGCGGCGCGGAGATTCGCGACAACTGCATGGTCGGTCGCATTCATCTGAACCAGGAAAATCGCGCGACGGGCGTCAGCTATTTTGACGCGCAGGGTCGAGAACGTTTCCAAAAAGCGAAGGCTGTCATTGTTTCCGGCTATTCGATTGAGACGCCGCGCCTGCTGCTTAATTCCGCATGTCCAGGGCATGAGGATGGATTGGCGAATTCGAGCGGCACCGTGGGACGATTTTTGATGGCGCAGGCTGGGAACGTGATTCTCGGCCGCTTTGAGGACCTGGTGCGCATGTATAAGGCGCCGCCGGCCCATGCTCTTACGGAGGAATTTTATGAGACGGATCCAAAGCGCGACTTCGCTCGCGGATTCGCGATCCAGACTGTGGGGCCGCTGCCGATCGCGTTCGCCAAGCAGATGATGACCGCCAAAGGCGCATGGGGTTGGGGAATGCGCCGCGCGATGATGGATTACAACCACTGGGCAGCATTTGGGTTGCTGGGGGAGATACTCCCCTGGCCAAGCAATCGTGTGCAACTGGCCGAGGAGAAGGACCGTTTTGGCCTTCCTGTCGCGAAAGTAACCTTCAACCTTTACGAGAACGACAAGAAGCTGATTGAGTTTGGGAAGAAGAAAGTGATGGAAGTGATGAGCGCGGCAGGGGCGGAAGAAGTTGTGCAGGAGTCCCGATATGCGCACCTGGTCGGCGCGGCGCGCATGGGTTCCGATCCGCACACCTCCGTGGTGGACAAGTTTGGGCGCTCCCACGACGTGGCGAATCTTTTCATTTGCGACGGCAGCATCCTTCCCACGCAGGGGTCGGCAAATCCCGGGCTGACCATCCAGGCCCTGGCTGCCCGGACCGCTGATTACTTAATTGCCCAAAGGGAATCTATTTTCTATACCGATCAACGGGATATGATGCAGCCAGCCATTCGGCGCGATCTTGCGCCTCCGGGGACATACGGGCGGGGCGTTCCGCGAATGGCAAATCTGTAACTGACTAAAATATAGGCAATAATAGCTATGACTTGCCTTGGGAAAGTGAATGTTCAACTTTAATAAAAGACGAACCAAGCCCGGCCAGGTCGTGATGGTCACCGGGGCCTCCGCGGGCCTGGGGCGGGCGATCGCGCATGAGTTTGCGCGGCGCGGCGCGAAAATCGGACTGATCGCACGCAACCGAGAGGCGCTGGAGGCCTGCGGCGAGGAGGTCGAGACGCTGGGCGGAGAAGCACTCGTGTTGCCCTTGGATGTCAGCGACGCCAGCCCGATCGAACATGCCGCCACCAGGTTAGAGGAAGCATTTGGGCCTATCGACGTCTGGGTGAACAATGCGATGTCCTCCGTGTTTTCGCCGGTAAAAAAAATGACGGCGGAGGAATATAAGCGCGTCACCGAGGTCAGCTATCTGGGATACGTCTACGGGACGCTGGCCGCTTTGCGGCGCATGTTGCCCCGCGACCGCGGGACGATCGTTCAGGTGGGTTCCGCGCTGGCGGTGCGAAGCATTCCCTTGCAGTCCGCCTACTGCGGCGCGAAGCACGCGATTCTGGGATTTACGGATTCTTTGCGCTGCGAATTGCACCACGACAAAAGCAATGTCCAGTTGACGGTGGTGCAGATGCCCGCCATGAACACTGTCCAGTTCACCTGGGTAAAGAGCCGGCTGCCAAACAAGCCGCAGCCCGTGCCTCCGATATTTCAGCCGGAAGTTGGGGCGAGAGTGGTCGTCCATGCGGCTGAAGCCAAGCATCCGCGGCGGGAGTATTGGGTTGGTTCGCCGACCGTGGAAGCAATCGTCGGGCAGATGTTCGTTCCAGGATTTCTCGATCGCGAACTGGGAGACACTGGATACAAATCGCAGCAGACGGATGTCCCCGACAATCCGGATCGGCTGAACAATCTTTGGGACTATGTGCCGGGCCGGCATGGAGCGCATGGGCCATTCGATAAGCGCGCTTGCCGGTTCAGCCCGCAGGTCTATATGGATCTCCATCACAAATGGTTCGCGGCGGGCGGCGCCGCGCTGCTCGCGTCCATTATTGTCATGGGCAAAAGAAAATAATTTGCGCTCGGGAGGAGAAAGCCATGTCCCTGCGACTGGAAGTGGATAACGAAGGTGAAAAAGCCTCGGCGCTGGCAAAGGCGTGCCCGGTCCACAAGGGCATAGCTGTGGCATGTTGCTGCGCCGCCATCGCAACGCTGGTTCCAGTCGCGTTGGTGCAGATGAAAATTATGGACGACCTGCCCGATCCGCCGGGCCGGTTCTTCGATTCAAAGCGCGTTGTCACATCAAAGGGCGCGTATCGCCTTGGCATTCCGGATGGAGTGCTGGGCCTGGCCAGCTACGGCGTCACATTGAGTCTGTTGATGGCCGCCCATCAAGGCCGGCCATTGGTTCGCAGAGCGTTGCGAGCGAAGCTGGCGTGGGATGCGACCATCGCGATTCGAAACGTTCGCAAGCAGATCACCCAGCATAAGAGCATCTGCTCCTGGTGCCTGGGTACCGCGGCTGCGACTGCGGGGCTGGTTTATTTTGCGCGAAGAACGCACGAGACGGAAAAGCCGCAGACAGCGTAGGCGGAAACTACATGCCATTCGGCTGCGAATGTGGATCTTTGGGTAATGAAACCAAAGAGCGGTCCTTCCGCGCAGATCAACATTCCTTCCAATTACTGACACCCCTCTCGGAATCCACAAGCGCGTACAACGCGGCTTAATGAGTGACTTGCCCTGTTGGCAACAATGCAGCGTGCACGCGGCCGCAGCTGTATCAAGAACTGCTTTGCCGATCTAGGCAATGGGCAGCGCGATTGCGGATGCGCCAGCGCCATCCGATCAAAGCGATGGCCAGCAGAAGAACCAACGGGAAATAGAGAAGGTGCGAGCTAATCCACAGGACCCATCTGAGCACGCGGAGTCGGTGATTGGCCGCCCGCATCGCAACATCCGCGATCGTGACGGACTGGCTCCAATTCATGGTTTTCAAACGAGGCAGAAAGCCCTGGCGCACGCAGCCTTCGAGATCGTACCCGCCGATGACGTGGGAGAAATGGCCCGCGACGATCAAATCATGGGAGAACCTGCTCCAGTCGAGCACGGCGGGGTTCGCGGCGGGGTCGCCGTCGGTGCAGCAGATGGCGATCGACTGCGCATCCGGGCCAAGCTTCCAGATGATCGCCGCTCCGGCGGGACCCGCGTAGCTGGTATACAGCATCAGGACTTCCCGATCACCGCGAACGTCGACTGTGCCCAAAATCCGGTCCAGTAAAGACGAGTGGGTCTCGCGTTCGACAGGGAGGTATGGCAATTGAAAGGTCAGGACGAAGTAGCCACGGGATCGGATGTTGGCGATGAGCGCGGAATACGCTCGCCGCGCGCGGCGCATGCGCTGAAAGTCCACGGCGCGCCACAAGAGCGTGGTAAACAATCGCCACCGGTGGCCATTGAGGGACGCTAGCTCGGCGAAGTTGGGCTCGATGTCTAACCCCACTCCGTTCCACCGGAGGCCCTGCTCTCGGCTCCATGCGTCGAAAGCGGCAAATCGTGCCGAGGCCTGTGGCGCGTTCTCCGCATTAAAGTAGGAGCCCTGCTCCGGCGGCATGCCGAGCCCGGCGATTACCGGAATTCCGTCCCGATTCAGCCGACGCACGAGTTCAGCACGCTCCGGAGTGAATTCGGGAACGGCGACGGCGAGCCCGGCGTGCAGGCTCTTCAGATTCGCAATCACACCGGCGTTGGTCAAAAGGGACTGCATTTGGCTCGTACTTTGATCACAACAGGCGAAGATGAGGTGCGGGGCCACGCCCGGGCCCTGAACCCGAATGCCGGAAGAAGCTGCGGAAGCGAGCGTGGAAGCCGCGACGAAGTGGCAAATGCCTGCGGCGAGCAGGGTTCGGAGGAGGATGAGACGAGCAGACGATAATTGATGAATGCGCTTCAGAAAGCACCAATTGCTACTAGAATATATCTCGCGCGAATATATCTTAGCACTAAGATAAAATGGAAAGCAGGAAATCACATCCCCGGACGTTGCAGCTCGGACCGCCGCATGGAGAGCGGATGGGCCGCGAATTGAGCGACGCGATCGTTTTTTTCCATGAAGCCGTGGCGGCCCATTTGGGCATGAGCGCAGCGGAGTGGAAGTGCCTCGGGCTGTTGCGCGAGCACGGAGCGTCGTCAGCGAGCAGGTTGGCGGAGTTGTCCGGGTTCACGACCGGAGCGATCACCGGCATCGTAGACCGGCTGGAGAGCGCGGGCTACGTGCGCCGCGAGGCGCATCCTACAGACCGGCGAAGCGTGATTGTGCAGCCGCAGCACATGAAGGAGGTGCAGCGGCGCGTTGGCCCGATCTTTCAGTCTCTGCTAAATGCGATGGCGACAATAGCCGGCCACTACACCGCCGGCGAACTGGAAGCAATCGCGGGCTTCTTTAAAGAGACGACTACAGTGCTGCGCGCTGAGACAGCGAAGCTGAAAAAGAAGAAGGGCGCGGCTTACGGCGAGTAAGAATTTGTGTGACCGCATCGCATTGCTTTTCTTTCGTTTGTCGATGCTGGTGGATTGGCGCGTAATCGCCAAGTCACTCACGGAGCTTCGTACAGGCGCAACACTTGCGCGTTGCTGCCGAGGTTCAATCGCGCCGCGTGGAAGTTTGCGCCGGCATCGTACGCTGACGCGACAGGCAGAACCACGCCTTTGCGCCGTGACCGCGGAATTCGGCTGATCGCAATTCGACGATTTCCAGCGCAGGCTCAATGGCGAGGGTGACCTCGCGTGCCGAGCGACGCGGCGGACCGATCTCGCGTGGCGGACCTTCAGTGCTGCCGATCAAGCTCAGCCACAAGCCGTCGGGCGCCAGTGCGGCAGCGACCTGGGTCGCGAACCGCAGCCTTTCGCCTGGTTCATCGAACACATGAAAGCAACCGCGGTCGAACACGAACTGGAATGGCCCGTCGGGCGGAGGCGCGCCCAGAAAATCCCATGCAGCGAAGCGGCAACGCAGAGCGCGCCCCTCCATCTTGGCGTGCGCTTTTTCGACGGCTAGCGGTGAGACATCGACTCCGAGCACGTCGAAGCCGCGCTCTGCCATCCAAATCGCATTCGTGCCGGTACCCGCGCCGATCTCAAGCGTCGGACCTTGCCGAACCCGACCCGAAGCGACGAACTCGACGAGCACAGGCTCTGGTTGCCCGGTGTCCCATGGTAGCTGTCCCGAGGCATAGCTCTCATTCCATGATGGGTGTGGCATTACGATACGAGTTTAGT
>JBOGLY010000056.1:0-10390 GCA_050746425.1 Acidobacteriaceae bacterium | reverse complement strand
TTGTGGTGTCGGCTGCGCGTTCGATGTTTGGACAAAGGACCGGCACATTTTGAAAATCGAGCCGGCAGAAGGCCCAGCCAACGGGATTTCCACTTGCGTGAAAGGAAAGTTCGGCTGGGATTACGTCAATGCCGAAGATCGTCTGACGAGACCGTTGATTCGCGAAGGAGAAACATTCCGCGAAGCTAGCTGGCAGGAGGCGCTGGAGCTGATCGCGAAGAAATTGTCCGCCATTAAAAATGAGCACGGGCCGGATGCGATCGGATTGATTGCTTCTTCAAAATGCACGAATGAGGAAAGCTATTTGATGCAGAAACTGGCGCGCGCCGTGATCGGCACCAACAACATTGACAACTGTTCGCGCTATTGCCAGACGCCCGCTACCAAAGGGCTGGCGCGGACCGTTGGATACGGTGGCGACAGCGGTTCTATCACCGACATTGAAAGCGCCAGCTTAGTTGTGATTGTCGGCAGCAATACCGCGGAAAGCCATCCTGTGCTGGCAACCAGGATCAAGCGATCGCACAAACTGCGCGGTCAGCGACTGATCGTCGCCGATTTACGCGAGCATGAAATGGCGCGCCGCGCCGATCTTCTGATTCGACCGAATCCTGGCACGGACCTGGTTTGGATTTCCGCGGTCGCAAAATACATTGTGGACAATGGTTTCGCCAAACAGGAATTCATCGATCGCTGGGTGAATGGATTTGAAGCGTATCGCGACAGCCTGGTGTCATTCACGATGGAATTTGCCGAGAGGGTGACCGGTGTTCCTGCCGCTGTGCTCACGCAGGTCGCGGAAGAAATTGCGCGCGCAAACAGCGTTTGCATTCTGTGGGCCATGGGAGTGACGCAACACTGCGGCGGCTCCGATACTTCTACGGCAATTTCGAATCTGTTGCTGATTACCGGAAACTATATGCGTCCCGGTACCGGAGCCTATCCGCTGCGCGGCCATAACAATGTGCAGGGAACAAGCGATTTTGGCTCCATGCCGAACGTCGTATCCGGCTATCAAAAAATCGAAGACCCTGAAGTGATTTCGCGTTTTGAGCGTGGATGGAACGTGAAGATGCCGACCAATAAAGGTCTGGACAATCAGGAAATGATAGACGCAATCCACCAGGGAAAATTGAAAGCGATGTATTTGAAGGGGGAAGACACGATCACCTCCGACGCAAACGAAAATCATGTGCAAGAAGCGCTAAAAAAGTTGGAGTTTTTCGTTGTGCAGGATGTCGTGATGAGCGAGACGGCGCGCTATGCGGACGTCGTGCTGCCCGCCAGCCCGAGCCTTGAAAAAGATGGGACCTTCACGAACACCGAGCGCCGCATCCAGAGGCTCTATCAGGTGTTCGATCCATTGGGCGAAAGCAGGCCGGACTGGCGCATTATTCAGGACATTGCCATTGCGCTGGGTGCGGATTGGACGTACAGCCATCCGTCAGACGTGATGGATGAAGTAGCATCGCTGACGCCGATTTTTGCCGGCGTGAATTACGAGCGTCTAGAGGGCTACAAGTCGCTGCAATGGCCGGTTGCGGCGGACGGTTCCGACCAGCCTCTCCTCTTCACAGAAAAATTCCCCTTCCCGGACGGCAAGGCGAACTTGTTTCCCCTGGAATGGATCGAGCCGTGCGAGCAAATCAATGACGAATTCGACCTGCATCTGAACAATGGCCGCCTTCTTGAGCATTTCGAGGCAGGCAACATGACTTTCCGCTCCAAGGGGATTATGGAAGAGACGCCGCATCAATTTTTGGAGGTCTCGCCAGAACTCGCTGCCGAACGCGGCATCGAAACCGGCCGATGGGTTCGCTTGCGTTCGCGGTATGGCCAGATCAAGGTGCGGGTCCTTGTCACCGATCGCGTTCAGGGTAAGCAGCTTTATCTTCCGCTGAACTCAACCGCGGAACCCGTGAATCGACTGACTGGAGTGGGGATCGATCGCGCTACGCACACGCCCGCCTATAAAGAAACAAGCGTGCAAATGATTCCGTTGGCGGATCAGGGAGCCAGTCCGCTGCCGAGAGGCAATTTTCGCTTCGGGCATCCTACTCCGCAAAATGGAGTGGAGGTCGAACGCAAATGGCGGCGCAGCGATTATCGCTTGCCGGGAACCGCCGCGGACGACAAACTGGTGCAGATCGCCAACACGCAGGTGTAACCAAAGGAGCTGGCATGGCCGAACCGATTCGTACTTATACTCCACAGCGAAACCAGAGCGAAGAGCTGCGGACGAAAGTGGAAGATGCGCCTGTGCGTCACGGCGAGGCGTTTCTTTCCGCATTTCAATTGCTGCAGGAGGCGAAGGACCACGGCGTGCTTGACGTGCTGCGCGGCGCTATCGGGAAGGGCGATGCCATCGTGGGCAAGGCAGCGGAATATGCCAACTCTGCCGAAGGCGTACGCGGGATGCGTAACTTGCTCGCTCTGTCGCGTGCATTCGCAAATCTTGATCCGGCAAAAGTCGATGCAGTCGCAAAGGCGATCACACGCCATCGCGGCGAGGCCTCCAACCCGCCTTCACTCTTGAAGACAATTCAGCGCCTGACCAGCCGCGAAAGCCGTCGCACGCTGGCGACCATTGCCGCTGCCAGTGAGGCGTTCGGCGCCGAACCGCGAAATTGGGAGCCAGAGATTTCTGACGTCGACCAACGGGTCCGTCCGATGTCCGGCAGCGGCCCTCGCGGGATGCCTGTGGGTACGGCGTTTCCGCTGCTGGCGTTGGCGCTGGTCGGCGTTGCCGCATTCTGGATCGGCCGCCGCAGCTAACCGGTACAACCACTCGGTTTTCTTTCTGTCATTCCCGTGAGGGAATCTGCTTTTGCTTCCTTTTCCGCTGCAATAGTTCCAGCCATTTTTATCCTTGATGGCACCCTCTTCGCCCGGGACGGAATCTTAGTCTCTGGAAGAAATTTCAGCAAAACAGGAGCGACCCGTGGCGCGTCCCTACTGGTCCGGTCAGGTTCAGATTTCGCTCGTTTCGTTTGCGGTCAGCCTGATTTCAGCGACTGAAGCAGCCAGCCAGATTAAGCTGCACCAGATCGATCGAAACACCGGCGAAAGAATCCGCCACAAGAATGTCTCGCAGGACCAGGAGTCCGTAGAACGGACGGACATCATCAAGGGCTTTGAAGTTCACAAGGGCGAGTACGTCACTCTGGAGCCGGAGGAGATTGCGCACCTCAGAATTCCCAGCAAAAAGACGCTTGAAATTGTGCAGTTCGTAGACGTAAAGGAAATCGACCCTGCATTTTTCGAGAAGCCTTACTTTGTTGTTCCACAGAATGGTGGGCAGGAGAAGGCTTTTGCCGTAATCCAGAAGGCGCTGCGCGAGACCGGCAAGGCCGGCCTGGGGGAGGTTGCGTTTTCTGGCCGGGAGCACCTGGTTGCGATAATGCCGCCAAGCGACCCAAAATCGCGTGGCCTGATGGCCTATACCATGCGCTATGAAGCGGAACTGCGCGACGCGGCTGAATATTTTTCTGGAATTAAAGATCATTCAATCGACAAAGACCAGCTTGCGCTGGCGAAGGAGTTGATCCAGAGGAACACGGCAAAATTTGTTCCGTCCAAGTTCAAGGACGATTACGAGACCGCGCTGCGCGAGTTGATCGACGCCAAGATCGAACATCATCCGCTTCCGCAAGAGGAGAAAGCGCCGAAGCGCGCAAAAGTCGTCAATCTGATGGATGCTCTGCGAAAGAGCGTTGGCCAGCAGGGAACTGCGTCTGGCATCGCCAGGTCATCCAGTTCGAAAACTGCCGTCGCGGAAAAGAAAGGCGTTTCGAAGTCAAGCGGCCTGAAGCTGGTGAAACCTCATGCCCGGCGAAAGAAGACCGCGTAGACCATGGCGACTGCCCAACCCAGGAAAAAGTCTTCGCGCGCCCACAGTTCCGCCGCAATAGAGAAGCAACTTGCCCGATACCGGGCCATGCGAAATTTCAGCGTGACCGCCGAACCGCGAGGCAGTGAGAAAAAGCTTGCAAATAACAAAAATTCGCAGCTTCCTTTTGTCATCCAGAAGCACGCGGCTACGCGGCTGCATTACGATTTCCGCCTTGGCTGGCGCGGCGTTTTGAAGAGCTGGGCCGTGACCAAAGGGCCCAGCTACTACCCCGGCGATAAGCGGCTCGCGGTGCAAGTCGAAGACCACCCCATGGAATACGGCGGATTCGAGGGCATCATTCCCAAAGGCCAATATGGCGGCGGCACTGTGATGTTGTGGGACCACGGAACGTGGGTGCCGCACGGCGACGTGGATGAGGGACTTGAAAAGGGGCGTTTGAAATTTACACTGCGCGGCGAAAAGCTGCGCGGCGATTGGGCCTTGATCCGCATGGGCGGCAAGGCCGCGAATGAAAAGAAATCGAACTGGTTGCTGATTAAGGAGCACGACGGAAATGAGCGCGGGCCGGACGATCCCGCTGTCACGGAGGAAGAGCCTGACAGTGTGGTGACCGGCCGCGATCTGGACGCGATTGCGGAGAATAAGGACCACGTGTGGGGCTTGCAAGGCAGCGAGCAACAGAAGGAACAGAAGCGATCGCCATCTCATTCCGCTGTGAGAAAATCTCCGGACGCGTCTGAAAGTAATGGTCTCGCTGTAAAAGAAAATCGGGCAAGTCGCTCGCCGGAGTTGTCGTTCGACAGCGAACTGAAAGGCGCTCCGAAAGAATCCCTGCCGCATTTTGTTCCTCCCCAGCTGGCCTCGCAGGTGACCGAAGCGCCTGAAGGTCCCGAGTGGGTCCATGAGTTGAAGCTCGATGGCTATCGCATGCAAGGCCGTATTGAGCGACCGCGCGGAAAAAACTCCGTTTCGGCGAAGCTCATCACGCGCAGCGGTCTGGACTGGACGCATCGGATGCCGGACATCGCCAAAGCCCTGGCGAATTTTCCGGTCGGCTCCGCCCTGCTCGATGGAGAAGTTGTGGTCTTCGACGAGCAGGGAAACACCAATTTCGCGGACTTGCAAGCTGCGTTTCAAGAAGGGAAAAGAAAGCCGCTCACCTATGTCGTCTTCGACTTGCTTCACCTGAATGGGCATAATTTGCGTCGACTTCCGCTGGAGCGGCGGAAATATATTCTCGAAAAGGTCCTGGCGTATCGCAAGGGCGACTCAGACATCATTCGTTACAGCGAGCATCTCGGAACGCACGGTCGGGAAATTTTCAAGAAGGCATGTGAGCTGGGCGCCGAAGGGATCGTGTCGAAGAAAGTCTCAGCACCGTATTTGTCTGGGCGAAGCGGCAGTTGGCTAAAGATCAAATGCATTCGCCAGCAGGAATTTGTCATTGGCGGATTTACGCCGCCATCGAAAACCGGCGTGGGAATTGGCTCGCTTCTACTGGGCTACTATCGCGATGGCAAACTGGTGTACGCAGGCCACACGGGTACCGGATTCACGCAAAAGGGTCGCGTGCAAATGCGAAAGATGCTGGAAGAGGTTCGTCAGCCACGGCCAGCTTTTTCCAGCGTGCCGTCGGATGCCGCCCGCGACGCGAAGTGGGTGCAGCCGAAATATGTATGCGAAGTGAAGTTCGCCACCTGGACCGCCGACAACCTGCTGCGTCAGGCATCGTTCCAGGGGCTGCGCGAAGACAAGGCCGCCACCGAAGTCACGCGCGAAATGCCGGTCGACGCGCCGGAGTCGGAGAATAGAGGCGAGCAGAAAACAAGGCTGAAAAGTCAAAGTGTCGCCAACTCCAAATCGCGAAGACACAGCGCCAGCCGAGATGGCGTGCGCTCGACCGCATCGAAAGCAAACCCGCGCAAGTCCGCCGCATTGGGCGCGGCATTTCCAATCCAGTTGACCCATCCAGACAAGCAGGTCGACTCAGAATCAAAGCTGACTAAGCGCGAACTGGCGGACTATTTCTGGGCGGTCCGGGAACACATGCTGCCGCACATTGCCAATCGTCCGCTGAGCATCGTTCGCTGTCCGCAGGGAAGCACGAGTCCGTGTTTCTTTCAAAAGCATGTGACAGACAATTTGCCCGATGGAATCGAAGGCATCGACATACGAGGACGCAGGAGCGGCGCCGTCGAATCGTACATCACAATTTCCAGCGAGTTGGGGTTAGCGGGCCTGGCGCAGATGGGCGTGCTGGAAATTCATCCCTGGGGGTCGAGCAACACTGACATTGAGAAAGCCGACCGGCTGATTTTCGATCTCGATCCAGATGAGGCGATCGCGTGGGAAACTCTGGCTGAAAGCGCGAGAGAAGTTCGCGCTCGACTGAAGAAGCAATGCAAACTGGAAAGCTATTTGAAGACGACGGGCGGGAAAGGCTTGCACGTTGTGGCGCCGATCGAACCCGAGCACGATTGGCCAGTCATCAAGGAATTCGCGCTCGGATTCGCGCGGCAAATGGAGGCGGGAAACAGCCGTCTCTATCTGACGAAGATGACGAAGGCTGCGAGAACGGGAAAAATTTATATCGACTATTTGCGCAACGAGCGCGGCGCGACATCGATCGCCCCGTTTTCTCCTCGCGCGCGTCACGGAGCGCCGGTCGCGGTCCCGATGGAATGGAAAGAGTTGGAAAGCGCCAACCGGCCTCGATTTCTGGTCGCCGAATTTTCCGAATGGAAATCGCGCCTGCGTCACGATCCTTGGATGGCGATGCTGAAGAAGCGGCAATCCATTCGAGCGAGCGTACTGAAAGAATTTACTTCCGATCCGGAGTCCGGTTCAACTCGCTCGGCGCGCTTGGGTTGATCTGAGAGTGGATGCGGTGTGGAATTGGCGGGTGGGCTCCAGGCGGCGAACTACAGGTGCAGTCCCACGAAGATTTGTATGAGCAGCCATCCATTCAAACCAGCGATGAAGATGGCGGAAGTCCATCCTAGAATGCGAAGCCACGGTCGGTTCACGAACTCGCCCATTTTGTCGCGATTGCCGGTGAAGGCGACCAGAGGAAAGACGGCAAAGCTCAGTTGCATGCTCAGAATCACCTGGCTCAACAGAAGCAATCGCGCCGTGCCGGACATGCCCCACAACACCGTAACGATTACGGTAGGAACAATCGCAAGCAGCCGCGTCAGCAAACGCCGTTTCCACGGGGCGAGGCGGAGATGGAGAAATCCTTCCATCACCACCTGGCCCGCGAGCGTACCAGTCAGCGTGGAATTTTGTCCGGAAGCCAGCAGCGCAACGGCGAACATGGTGCTGGCGCCCGCGACGCCCAGCAGCGGAGTCAGCAGCTTGTAGGCATCTTGGATTTCCGCTACGTAGTATCGGCCGCTGCGGTGAAAGACCGCGGCGGCAACCACCAGAATCGCGGCATTTACGAACAGCGCCATGGTCAGCGCAACCGCGGAATCGATGCTCGCCAGCCAGATCGCCTCGCGCTTGCCTTTGGACGTGCGCGGATAATCGCGAGTCTGCACAATCGACGAATGCAGATAAAGGTTGTGCGGCATCACCGTCGCGCCGAGAATGCTGATCGCGATGTAAAGCATGTCGGCATTGGTCAAGACATCGCGCGGTGGCACAAATAGATGAATCGTCAGCAAGCTCCACTGTGGATGCGAGAATGCGATTTCGACCGCGAACATTATGCCAATGGTGGCGATCAGCACAATCACCAACGCTTCCAGATAACGAAAGCCTCGATTCTGCAGCAACAGAATCAGCAGGACATCGAAGCTGGTTATCAGCACACCGGCAAGCAGGGGAATGCCGAAAAGAAGCTCCAGCGCGATCGCCGAGCCGATGACTTCGGCCAGGTCGCAGGCGGCGATGGCGATTTCGGCAAAGATCCAAAGGCCAATGTTGACCGGCTTGCTGAAATGTTCGCGGCAGGCCTGCGCCAGGTCCTGTTCTGCCGCCACGCCGAGTTTGACGGAGAGCCCTTGCAACAGGATCGCCAGCAGATTTGAAACCATGATGGCGAACAGCAGCTTGTATCCGTAGCGTGAGCCGGCAGCCAGGTCTGTCGCCCAGTTGCCTGGATCCATATAGCCGACAGAGATGAGAAACCCGGGGCCGATGAATCCAAGCGCGCGCCGCCACAACTGCGGGGAAGTGGATACGCGCACGCTGGAAAACAGGTCGGGCAGGGAAGGCCGATGCCGCTTCGTCTCCAGCTCAATTTGGGATTGGATGTTGGGCATGGCGGGCGGAGGAACCCTCTTACCGCAGTATGCCACAAATACTTAACTCAGGTTAAGTAGAAAGTCTGATTTATGCTTAACGCTTCTTGCGCTTCACCCAGACTTTTTCTGCCGCGGGCCTGCCCAGCGTGATGGTGCCGGAGGGCGTTTGGACGGTGACGGTTTCATCGTAATTGCGCCCGCGAAGCTGTACGCGGGCATTTGGGCCGATGCCGGAGCGGTGAAGAAAGATCAGCAGTTTGGGGTCGCGCTCATGCAGGTTCGATACCGTGTATGGCACATTTTCCGCAGCTTCGAAAAGTGGCACGAGTCCGCGCTTTTTCATCTGCTCGGGACTTTCCGGAAGAATGGAATTGCCGTGCGGGCAAGTGCCTTTTTCTCCCAGCTTTTCGATCAGCTTGACCTCAAATGCGGGAGAGACCGCGTGTTCCAGGCGCTCCGCTTCGTCATGCACGCGGTACCAGTCCATGCCGAACATTTCCGACAGCATTCGCTCGATCAGGTGATGACGGCGTGCAGTGTGATATGCGGTCGCTTTTCCCTTGGCCGTTAGACGAACGATCCCGTCCGATTTCACTTCGACATAACCGTCCCGCTTCAGCCGCTTCAGGGCCATGGTGACCGCGGGCGGCGAAACAGAAAGCCAGTGGGCAAGCGTGGAAGAGATCACTGTCTGGCCTTCGGATTCGGCTTCCAGAATGGCCTTGAGATAATCTTCTTTCGATATGGTGATGGTTTGTTTCGACATGTGTTCCGATTCCACGGCAAAGCTCGGCTTACAAGACAGCTTCTAGGCCATAGTATTCCAACCGGCGCGCCGCGCGACGCTGCGAATTTTCCAATCCGGCCCGCGAGGGAATAAAATAAGAAGTTCAGTAAAGCTTCCGCGCTGCGTCAGATGGCATCGGGCATTCAGATTGTGCCGCCGGCGGAGTTTGAGACCGTCTAGAGAAGTACAGGTTTCAGCGCGAAACCCGTTCGACTCGGTCGCCGCGGCGATCTTGCTCAGGGCAGGCCCAGGGGCACCCAGACAAACGCAGAATTGATGGGGACAGGCAAGGTGCCGGTCCTGAACCGAGGGAAGATTGCCGGACGCACCATGGTGCGGTCCGCGGAAGAAACAAGGAGCGAGGATTTCCGATGAGTGCGAGCACGTTAGAGTTACCGAAGAGCGCAACCGCCAATGGTCGAAACGGGAAGGCAAGTACCAAGCCGGCTGCGATTCAGTACGTCTATTTCTTTGGCGGCGGGTCCGCGGAAGGCAACGGTTCCATGAAAGAAACACTGGGCGGCAAGGGCGCTGGCCTGGCGGAAATGACGAACGTGGGCCTGCCCGTTCCTCCGGGATTTACGATTCAGACCGATGCCTGCCGCGAATATATGAAAGGCGGGTTGAGTCCGCAGGTCGATCTCCAGATGGATGCCGCGTTACAGCGGCTGGAGAAGTTGCAAGGTCAGCGGTTGGGCCAGGGAGACAATCCGCTGCTGGTGTCGGTGCGCTCTGGCGCGAAGTTTTCCATGCCGGGAATGATGGATACGATCCTGAACCTTGGTCTGAACGATAAGTCTGTTGAGGCGCTGGCGAAGAACACCAACAATCCCCGCTTTGCATACGATTCTTATCGCCGGCTGATCCAGATGTTCGGCAGCGTGGTTCTGGACATCGAAAAGTCGCAGTTCGAAGAAGTGTTTGACGGAATCAAGAAGAAGAAGGGCGTCAAGCTGGACATGGACCTGGATGCCAAAGCGCTCCAGGAAGTCATTGCGGAATACAAAAAGGTGGTCCGCAAGCACGCGAAGATCGACTTTCCGCAGGACCCGCATACGCAGCTTGTGATGGCGCGCGACGCGGTGTTTCGTTCATGGAACAACGCGCGCGCAAAGACCTACCGCCGCATCAATCAAATCGACGACATGCTGGGAACGGCGGTCAACGTGCAAGCCATGGTGTTCGGCAATCTGGGAGATACCAGCGGAACTGGCGTCGGTTTTACGCGCAACCCGGCAACCGGCGAGCGCAAATTTTTTGGCGAATACCTGCTGAACGCGCAGGGCGAGGATGTTGTTTCCGGAATTCGCACGCCGGAGCCAATCAGCGAACTGCAACGGCAGATGCCCAAGGTCTTCGAGCAACTGCAGACGCTGACCAGCAAGATGGAGAAGCATTATCGCGACGTCCAGGATTTTGAATTCACGATTCAAGACGGCAAGCTGTATATGTTGCAAACTCGCAACGCCAAGCGCACGGGACTGGCAGCCGTACATATCG
>JBOGLY010000055.1:0-10421 GCA_050746425.1 Acidobacteriaceae bacterium | reverse complement strand
GGCGCATATTCATCCGAAATTTGAAAGCCCGTCCGTCTCGCTCGGAGTGCAAGCGGCAATGTCAACTGTGCTGTTGCTATTGGTGGGACAATTTCAGGCTTTGTTTGAACTGGCGTTGCTGGGGGAGTGGATTTTTTACATGCTTACTGCAACCACGTTGTTTGTATTTCGCAAACGCGAGCCGGACCGAGAGCGTCCATATCGCGTGCCGGCATATCCCGCATTGCCGGCTGTATTCGTGGCTGCCGCGGTATTGGTGATTGTGTACATTCTGCGTAGCAATCTTCGCAATTCCATTGGCGGCCTGTTGGTTATTGCGCTCGGCCTGCCCATGTATGCGTGGATGCGGCATCGACGGAGCAGCGGTTGAGTTTAGATGAATGCCCGATTAAGGGATGTAATGAAATGAATGCCTGGAACAATCTTCTTGCTGAGACGTTCATCATTCGTAATGAAGAGATCGCAACCGGCATGTGCCGCGCAGGCCAATTGAATAAGATCTGGCGGTTTAATAGTTTTGTCCTGTCGAATGTCTGCATAGAGTCGAGCAGCCCCACGGTCGAATGGGAGAAGAGAAACGCCAGGCGTATTCAATAACTTCTCATACTTATCGGCCCACGCCAGGTCGCCTGCCTCAAGTGGTTTTACCAAAACCTCGGCCAGGGTCAAAACGGAAGTCAGCAGATGGTCGCGACGCTCTAAAATCCGTTCTATCATAGCTGCAACCCGCTTCCCCCGCTCTCCAGCATCCTCAAGTAGATAGATGAACAGGTTGGTGTCGAAAAATATTCGACTCATCGCCAATCCTTGCGCAGCTGTTCGACGTAGGCATCAGGATCCTGACCGGCCCATAGCTGTTTTCCCAAGCCCCGCATTTGGAAAATCCCTTCAAGCCACCGGCCACGCTCTGGCTTCGGTAGGCCATATTGCTTTTGCGCCCAGGCGATCAGTGGCTGGTAACGGGCAGGCACCTCCTCGGGATTGGGCCAGATTTTCCCTGTTCTTCCCGGATGTACGTCATCTCCGGCGCGTAACAGCCTCAATCTCCCTTCCGCAGTTTTATAGAGCATTCTGTATTTTCCAGAACCGGGTTTGATGTTCGCGACGGCGTGTTCATACGCATGTTGCTTCACGCCCGGCCGAATTTTTCCGGTGATATTTTCCCGTTCAGCGCGGGCCATGATCTCCTTCATCGAGAAATCTGGCTTTTTAGGATTTTCCTGCTGCAAAAGAGCGACGATCAAAAATAATTCATCCGCGACTTTGATTTCATCTTTTACATATGTCGTTGCTGACATAATGGCTTCCTACCTATGCCATGGTATTTCTATTTGTACTATTTGTCAAGCGGTAAATTGGTTCACGCTTTTCTGTCGCCATTTCTAGACATCACGGGAATCGATCAACTTCCGGTATAGCGCAATGGTTTGGTCGGCAATTTTGGACCAGGCAAACTGTTCTTCCACCCGCTTGCGGCCCGCTTCACCGAACTGCTTGCATTTGCCGGGGTCATCCAATAACTCCGCAATTTTGGCCGCGAGATCTCGCGCAAACTGCTCCGGGTCAGATGCAAATCCTGTCGCCGGATCTGCCTCGAACGGCACCAGGTATCCGGTCTCGCCATCGACCACCACTTCAAGAATCCCTCCCGTCGCGCTGGCAACGACTGGAGCATGACAGGCCATCGCTTCCAGGTTAATGATGCCGAAAGGCTCATAAACAGAGGGGCAGCAGAACACCCGCGCATGGCTGTACAGTTGAATCGCCTCCGGCTTGGTCACCATCTTCTCAATCCAGACCACATGCGGATGCGACTCCCGCGCATCAGCCACTTTCTCGCGCATTTCGACGGCAATCGCCGGGGTGTCCGGCGCGCCGGCGCACAGCACCACCTGAGTATCGCTTGGCAAATACCGGATGGCTTCGACCAGGTGCGTGACGCCTTTCTGCCTGGTAATACGGCCAACAAATAAAACATAAGGCCGCGACGGATCGACTCCATACTTGCTCAACGCCGCAGTCTCGTTCGTCTTTTTATATTCTGCGAGGTCGATGCCGTTGTAGATCACGTGAATTTTCTTTGGCTGCAACTCCGGATAAACACGCAGAACGTCTGCTTTGGTACCATTCGAGACCGCAATTATGGCATCGGCATCCTGGATCGCAGTGCGTTCCATCCATGAGCTCATCGCATAACCGCTGCCCAATTGCTCCGCTTTCCAGGCGCGCAAAGGTTCCAGGCTGTGCGTCGTCAAGACGAATGGAACATTGAAAAGCTTCTTTGCCAGAAATCCAGACATCGACGTGTACCAGGTATGAGTGTGCACCACATCAATCGCCGCCAGGGACTTCATCTGCAGCAGGTTCAGGCTGAATGCTTCGAGCGCGGTATTGAATTTTTCCGGCGCGCCATGGGTCAGCTCCGCCCATGGTATCGCGCCGCGCACATGCAAGTTTCCATCATCAAGATGTTGATCGCCCCAGCAATGGACCTCAACTTCAATTTTTTTTGCCAGCTCGCGGCTCAGGTATTCGACATGCACTCCAGCGCCGCCATAAACGTTGGGCGGGTATTCGCGCGTCATCAGACCTACTCGCAAATTCTTTCTCCTTACGTTGCGCGTTGTCGCGCTCACGCTTTGTGCATCCACAAACCACGCAATGAGAGCGCTATTTGAGCAGTTTCATGGCTAATGTAACCCGCCGAACGAACACTTAGTGCAGTTTTTCTCAACAGAAAATTTGCGCAGTGTTCATTTCCGCAGGATGCATCTACCATTGAACTGCTTGAGACAAAGCTTACACGTTGCAAGCCGACCCACTTAGCCTCTGTTGTGCTACTCCTCAATGCCGCGGAAAAAGCCCAAGCTCGGCCAGAACTTTCTTATCGACCCCAGCGCACGTCAGCGCATCGTCGAGTCTCTCGGCGACATTTCCTCCAGCACTGTTCTGGAAATCGGTCCGGGGCGAGGCGCTCTGACCGATTTGCTCGCCGCCCGTGCCAGGAACTTGATTGCCGTCGAACTGGACCGGGCGCTCGCACCGCGCCTAAAGGAAATCTGGAAATCGGCCGGACATGTCGCCATCCTGGAAGCGGACATTCTGGAGCTTGACCTGGCGGCCGTGCGCTCAATGAACGGCACAGGGAGCGATTCTCCCTTGTTCGTGGTCGGCAACCTGCCCTACTACATTACATCCGATATTCTGCTGCGGCTGTTCGCGCAGGGCGCGCACATCTCGCGCGCGGTCGTGATGGTGCAGGAGGAAGTGGCGGACAGGCTGGCCGCGCCTTCCGGCACCAGCGCCTATGGATTGCTTTCCGCCACCGCGCAGATGCATGGACGCGTGGAAAAACTGTTTGCGTTGCCTCCAGAGGCGTTTTCACCGGCGCCCGGTGTCTCTTCCGCTGTAGTTCGAATACAGATGCGTCCGCGATTTGAGGAACTGCGCGTCGAACGGGCAGGGTTTCTAAGGTTCCTGCAGATTTGCTTTCGGCAGAAACGGAAGACGCTCGTCAACAATCTGAAGACTGCGGAGATAGCGGAAACGAACGGCATACTGGCGGCGATTGAAGAGGCAGGACTCAACAACTCCATTCGCGCGGAGGCGGTTTCACTGGAGGCAATGGCATGGATTTATCGGCGATTGCATTTAGTTCACGAAGAGGAAAGAAAAACCGGCGATTCGCTCGCCGGTTCCTCTCGATCTAAAGGTTGATCTAGTGATGACCGCCGCCTCCACCGCCACCAGCATGGCCGCCGCCGCTAAATCCGCCGCCGCCTCCACCGTGGAAACCTCCTCCACCGCCGTGGAAACCTCCGCCGCCGCCGTGGAAACCTCCGCCGCTGCGCGCGGCACCGCCAAAGGAGCCGCCGCGGAATCCGGTGCCACCATGGAAGCCTGGACTGGTTCCCTGGAAGCTTCCATGCGATCCAAACATTGCGTGTTGCCCAAACGATGCAGGACGCGAGAAGGTGGAGGCATTCGAGGCGCGAATCCCATATACTCCGCGACCGGCAAGTCCGCCTTGGCGACCGAGGAAGCTATCCCGCGCTTCGCCGTGAAACGCGCTCGCTGGAGCATTGTTGAAAAGCGCCGCGTTTCGCATAGGAACACTCATTCCGGCCCGCATCGAGTGCAGAGGAGCGATCTTCGTGCCATGAAAATCGATGGTGCGCGCGTGGTTTGCTGTTACTCCACGGCCAAAAGAACCGGATCGGTTCGCGGCGGCACCGGGCATAATCGCCGAATGCCCTACATGCACGAGGTTTTCCCCAGGTCGGCCGGCGCGCAGTCCAGTGCGCAGATTGGCAGGCGGCACCGGCATGTGATAGCCGGCCGGCGCGGAATAGATTCTCGGATAACCATGTCCCCACCCGCGATGTCTATGCCCGTAGCGCCAACCGTAGCCTCCGTAGCCGTAGCCTCCGAAGCCGTAGCCATACCCGATACCAAATCCGCAGCCACCCGGCATCCATCCCCAACCGAAGCTGCCAATGTAAGACCAGCCTCCGCATTGGAACGGCAGCCATCCCCATGGATATCCAGAAATCCATGAGACTCCAAGCCCACCTATGTCAGCCCAATCGCCAAATCCATAAGGATCGAAGCCGGGCCCGATGCCGTAAGGCTGCCAAACCATGCCGTAACCGGGAAGCGGATACCATCCACCGTACGCGTCAAGATCGCCCCAGCCAAAACCCATTCCGTCCATGATGCTTCCGCCACCCTGCTGAGCGCGGGCGGGCGTCTGGTTCTCTGCTTCCTTCGCGGCTTGTTGATCCATCTGAGTGTTCCAGTCGTCGAAGCCATTGGGAAGGATGCCATCGGCGATGGTGTACGGCGAGCCGCTGGAAGATTGCAATTCGAAGGTCTTGCCCTGCGCAACTTCCGTCGTATAGGCGTCGGATGGACCCTGGATTCGCACCTGACCGTCAATTACAGCCAACTCTGCCGGCGACGCGGCGACATTCACGCGAAATGTGCTGTTCACCGCCGGAACGGCTTCCGACTGGTCGAATGTGACAGTATAGGTCGAGCGCGGATCGCTGCGCAGCTCGTAATACACCAGGCCCGACGGCTGTGTCAGGGTCGTCTCAAGAGCGCCTTGCGGCGACATATCCAGCTTTGCAAGATTCAACGAGCTGTTTGGCGTAATCCGGGCAACGCTGCCATCTTCAAATTCGACCTCCGCCCGACCATCCGGACCGGTTTCAACGATGGAGCCCTGGGTCAAGGGCATGTTCATCACGGCGTGAGAAAATTCCGTTCGATTGTCCTGGACAATCTGGACGGTGCCTTCCACATCGCTTAATCGAACCACCCGAACGTTCTGTCTCGGAGCTGTTACGTCTCCGCTGGCAACGGATTGGTTCGTCGTTTGAGTTGTGGTGGAAGAAACGGCGTTATTCGCAGGAACCGTCAGACCAGATGCCTTGGGCGCCAGCAGCAACAGGCTCGCCGCGGTTGCCAACACTGCGATTTGCGCAATGTACTTAAACGCTACAGATGAGGCCCGAGCCAGGTTAACCGGCGGGGTTTCCGTTTGAACGTTTCGCATCGCGATACACTCCTCGTTCAATCCTATTAGACACGCGTTAGTCGCCTTAGTTGCGGCTTTTTCTCACCGGCCTGCCCAGCGGGCAATCTCTGGGCCAACTCCGTTTCGGCGTAATGAATATGACAAATTGCGACTGCCAGAGCGTCGGAGGCGTCAGTCGGCTCAGGAGGCTGCTCCAGCCGCAAAAGCCTCGTCACCATGAACTGGACCTGCTCTTTGTCCGCTCTGCCGTACCCGCAGACAGCCGACTTAACAGAGAGTGGAGAGTACTCGGCAATGGCGACTTTGCAGGTTGCCGCGGCCAGCAGCGCGACGCCCCGCACCTGACCCAGCTTCAGCGCTGTTTGCGAGTTGGCTGCATGGAAAACCTCTTCCACGGCAACGGTATCGGGCTGATGCTCTGCAATCAGATCCAACAATTGACCGAATACGATCGTCAGCCGATGCGGCAGGCTGTCACGTTTTAAAAGATGAATTGCTCCATGCCCGACCGACCGCAGTTCCCCCATGCGATCGCTTTCGACGACGCCGTAACCCGTCCATTCGGTACCGCAATCGATTCCAAGGACGCGCATGTAAACTCCGATCAAATTCGGACGTCGCTAACGAGAGACGCCTTCCAATGGGGACGAAGCCGTCGCATAGAGCTTACGGGGCATCCGACCGGCTAGATACGCCTGCCGTCCTGCTAGAACCGCATGTTGCATGGCCTCAGCCATCAATACGGGATTGTCCGCTGCTGCAATTCCGGAATTCATCAAAACTGCGTCTGCTCCCAGTTCCATGGCCAGTGCTGCGTCGGACGCGGTGCCAACTCCGGCATCGACGATCAATGGGACTTCCGTAATCAGCTCGCGAAGAATGCGCAGGCTGGTTGTGTTCTGGATGCCAAGACCGCTCCCAATGGGAGCGCCAAGAGGCATCACGGCAGCCGCTCCAACATCAATTAAGCGCTTCGCAACCACAATATCATCAGATGTATACGGCAGAACGATAAAGCCTTCCTTCACCAGAATTCTAGTTGCTTCGATGGTTGCCAGCACATCGGGGTATAGCGTGGGTTTGTCGCCGATGACCTCAAGTTTTACCCACTCGGAGAGACCAACTTCCCTGCCGAGCCGCGCCGTCCGAATCGCATCGTCCGCAGTGTAGCAACCGGCGGTATTTGGCAACAGGAAATAGCGCCGCGGATCGATGAAGTCCAGCAGACTCTCTTTGCTGCGATCAAGGTTCACGCGGCGCACGGCAACCGTGACCATTTCCGCGCCGGAAGCTTCAATCGCCCGTTGCGTCTCCGGTCCGTCCTTGTATTTCCCGGTACCAACGATCAGTCGCGACTGGAAGGCTTTTCCAGCAATGACAAGTGTGTCCATACGTTTATTGTAGTGCCAACGGTCAGCAATAAATCGCTACGCATGAGATGACGATTCTTATCTTCATATCCTCAACGCCGCGCAAAATTCCGCTGCTGAAAGAATCGCCGTGTTGCCGACTCGTCTGCGCTTCAGGATTCCAGAACGCTTGTCGCCCGTAACCAAATATTGCGCCTTCACCGCGCAGGCAAGATTCAGCAGATATGCATCGTGTGGATCGTCCGCTACCTGTTCCCCGGGCAGTCGCTCCACCACCTGCGCACGATGGAGATGGTTTAGCATCAAGCCGACAAGGTGGGGCTCGAAATTTCGGGTAACGGCTGGCGCGACGCAGTTCTTCTATCTGTTCCGTGCATGTTGCAAGTTCGAAACGGCCTTCGCGCCACGCTTCATATATCCGATGTGGCGCGCCAAAAGGAGAAATCAAGGCGCTGAGGAGCACGTTGCTGTCCAGCACCGCAAGCATTTATCGACGACGCGCCCACTGCAGGGCTTCCTCGACTGCATCGCGGATCGCATCTTCGTCTTGTCCTGCATTTTGGGTCTTGGCTTGCCGCACGCTCAGATCGAGAATGTGCGCCTGGACTGCTTCTTCGACAAAACGCGACAGGTCGCCTTTTCGGCCGCCGCCTTGTCCAGCGAGAAACTGGCGCAGCGCTCGGTCCGTGGCCGTAGATACCACCAAACTCCAGCGAGTTGCATTGTCGGGCATCAAGCACCTCGAACATTTAGGTTAGCACATATACACATAAACGCACACATGTATCACCGGAATGAGTCGCCAAAAAACCAACGGCCCGATGCCTCCAATGAGACACCGGGCCTTGGCCGGTGAGTGGTTAGATTGACCGGAGGCATCCCCGCAGGTGGGCCTCGACGATGATGGTGCTTTCCGTCAGGACTGGCGATGGACGCCTAAGCCCCAGTCACCTCACGTGATTTGCTACAACTGCCTTCAATATTGTTCATTCTTGGATCGCCCTCCTTTCCCGTGTACGAATACTATCTCTCTCATCGGGAGGCAGCGTCAAGCTCGCCGGGTCGCGGGTTCGCTAAGGATCAAAAAACTGAAAGCCATTTTGATCACTGACAATTGCTTACACTGATCTGGATGGAATCTTTATTTTCGGCGGTTGAAGATGAACATTATCTGCGTGAGGCACTGGCTGAAGCCGGAAAAGCGCAAGCCGCAGGCGAGGTGCCGATCGGCGCGGTGGTGCTCGGTCCGGATGGAACGATTGTTGCGCGCGGACAGAACCGCGTGGTCCGCGATCACGACCCGACCGCACATGCGGAAATCGTGGCGTTGCGCGCCGCCGGAACGTTCCTTGAAAATTATCGACTGGAAAATTGCACTCTCTATGTCACGCTGGAGCCTTGCGCCATGTGCGCCGGCGCGATGGTCCACGCTAGGATCGCCCGGCTGGTATTTGGCGCGTATGACCCGAAGGCGGGCGCCGTTGGCAGCGTTTTGAGCGTGCTGAACCATCCTCAGCTGAATCATCAGATTGAATTGAGCGCCGGGATCCTGGCGGAAGAATGCGGCGATATCCTTCGGAGTTTTTTTCAGTCGCGAAGGTGAGAATTTTTGTGTCCCATATTTGCAGTGCGATCCAATGCGATCAATGCCATGCCTTCAGCTTCGCCTGCACTTGAGGCGCCAGGCCCCGATACGCCGGAGGAACATTCGCGAGAAAAGCTCGAAACGCGCTCCGAGCGCAGGGAAAATCCTGCATCTGCGCGCAAGCCATGCCGAGGTTGTATTGAGCCAGAGGCACAAGGCTCTGAAAGGCCGGGGTCGCTTCTGCGAGAAATGCCTGGAAGGCCTTTCGTGCACAGGGAACATCGTGCAGTCGCGCGCACGCGACGCCGAGATAATATTCGGCTTGAGGCGTCATGCCGCGATATTGCGGAGGCGTGTTGGAAAGAAATGCCAGCATCTCTGTCCGAACGCAGGGAACATCTTTTGTCGCGGCGCACGACATGCCCAGATCGTATTCCGCCTGCGGCAATTCAATTCGGTACTCCGGCGTGGCCTTGGCGAGAAATTTCCGAAACGCGCTTTCGGCGCATGGCACATCGCGAGTCTGCGCGCATAACAAACCAAGGTTGTATTCCGTTTCGATGTTGCTGGGATCCAGTTGCAGCGCATGGTTGAAATCGTCGCGTGCGACGACGATGTTACCACGACTCAACTCAATGGTTCCGAGTCCGTTGTACGCCGGAGCGTTGGGCTGGATACCATTGACATGCTGGAAAATTCGTTCAGCCTCCATAATCTGTCCGTTCTGCCGGTATGCGCTGGCAAGATTGGTTTGCCGTTCCAGATTGAGCGGATCGAGTTTGACTCCCTGCTGAAGCAGTACGATGGCCTCCTTCGCGCGACCCTCGTTCATATAGAGCGTGCCCATCAGCGAGAAAATGACGCCGTTCTTGACGCCGTGGTGCAGCGCCGCAAGACACGTCTGTTCCTCCAGATCGCTTTGCCCAGTTCTTCGATATTCGTCCGCGAGCGTGGAATATAGATATGGATTCGTGGCGTCCTGCTGGATCGCTTGCTGCAACAATGCAATCTTCCGCGCAGTTGGTAACTTGGCGCTTCCCGGACCCGTCACGCGCTCAAAGATTTTCAGCACCCCGATTCGGTCCTTTGGGTCCGCGCCCGTGCCATTCAGTTCAATGCGGCCGTCCGGCTCTCCACCGACATATCCAAGCGAGCGCAGTTGGTCTATTGTTTTCTGGTCCATGGGCATGGTTGCGACAGTTTCCGTATTGCCGGTTCCCAGCCGGCTGAGCCGCTTCAACTCGGCATCCAGTTCGCGAAACTTTTTCGGTTGCGCTGCAATGACATTGTTCAACTCGCCGGGATCATGATCGAGATCGTACAACTCCGGCCTGGGTGCTCGAATGTACATCCAATGCGCGGTATGAACGCCGCGCAGTTCCGACCACCCCATGTTGATTTTTGGATATAAAGTCTCTTCGTAGGAATATTTCGTCGAGACTGCCTTGCCGGAAAAGGCCGGCGCCATGCTGGTGCCTTGAATCGCCGACGAGGGTTTTCCGCCCAGTAGATCGAGCACGGTCGGGAGCACATCAATTTCCCGCGCCTGTTGCCGCACGCGGGTCCCGGCTGGGATTCCCGGCCCATCCATGATCCAGGCGATGCGAACGGTCGAGTCATACAGAAAAATTCCGTGGCCGTCTTCTCCGTGTTGACCGAGTCCCTCGCCGTGATCAGAGAGCAAAAGTATCAGCGTTTTGCCGGCGGGCGATTTTTCCCTGACCACGGCCAGGAATCGACCTAGCTGCTGATCTTCGAATGCAATCTCCGCATCGTAGGGATCGTGGGGGTATTGCCTTAGAAATTCCGCCGGTGGATGGTAAGGCTGGTGTGCGTCATAAAGATGCAGCCAAATAAAAAATGGACTTCCAGACTGCGCCTTCAACCAGCGGATTGCATGATCCACGGTAGTATTGGCCGGACG